>NZ_QAJD01000105.1:0-15624 GCF_003061465.1 Aeromonas sp. HMWF017 | reverse complement strand
CCCTCACCTACTACTGGAAGAAGAAAACCCCGGAGCAGGTGACCGCCGATCTGGAGCGGATCCTCGATGATTACCAGACTCGCTGGCAGCGCTCCCGCTGGCTGCTGGTCGGCTTCTCGTTTGGTGCCGAGATTGTCCCCTTCGTCATCAACCGGTTACCGGAGCACTATCGTCAGGGACTGGTCGGGGCCGTGATGCTCTCCCCCTCCACCAGCTCGGATTTCGAGATCCACGTTAGCGACATGCTGACCCACAAGGCGCGCAGCTATCCGACCGAGCCGCAGGTGAAGACCATCCGCGATCTGCCGATGCTCTGCCTGCAAGGTGCCGATGATGATGATGACGACCGCCTCTGCCCCCGTCTCAACCAACCTAACGTCACCAGCATCACCCTGCCGGGAGGACATCATTTTGACGATAACTACCCCCAGCTCTATCAGGCCATTACCAAGCATCTGAACCTGCCCCCAGATCCGCTGACTGTGGAGCATTAACCCGTATCACCACGGAATGCCTTTTAAGTACCGAGCAGGGCAAATCAGCGAGCAATGAAAAGGGCCTCTCTTGCGAGAGGCCCTTGTACTGAATCGGGTGGAAACTTTAAAAGGATCGACCAATGGATTGGCCGTAGCATCAAAGTCACCGAGGCTTTTCACTGCGATTGCCCAAGCGGTTCAGCCAGATGCGCTATCAAGAACGAAGATTTGCAGTCCTATGCTGACAACCGCTCGGGATTGCGCCATAAAACAAAAGCCCTGATGTTTCCATCAGGGCTTTGCAATGTGGCGGTGAGGGAGACAGCCTGAATCAAGTCCAGCCAAAACTGCAGTGGTCTAATCATCCCGGACACCATTTTAGGTGGTACAGTCGCCACCATGACCTGAGGTGTTCAATGACAAGATTACGTCGCTCATTTACTGCCGAATTCAAACTCGAAGCCGCATCCCTGGTGCTCGACCTGGGATATTCTGTCCCTGAAGCCAGCCGTTCACTGGATGTCGGTGAAACCGTACTGCGCCGCTGGGTTCAGCAGCTCCAATCCGAACGCTGCGGCACAACCCCGATTAGTAAAGCACTGACCTCGGAACAGCAGAAAATCCAAGAGCTGGAAGCCCGTATCAACCGACTCGAACGTGAAAAGGACATTCTAAAAAAGGCTACTGCTCTCTTGATGGCGGACGAGTTCACACATACGCGCTGATAGACCGATTAAGGGAGCAAGCCCCCATCACCCTGGTCTGCTGCGCCTTCGATGTTCCTACCTCCTGTTTTTACGATTATCTGGCTCGCAGGCGGACGATTAACCGTGAGCGCATGCAGCAGCGCTCTGAGTTGCGCCGTTTGTTCAAAGAGAGCAGGGATTCGGCTGGCAGCCGCGCCTTGATGTCGATGATGCGAGAGTTGGGGTATCAGATTGGCCGATGCAAAGTACGTAACCTGATGAAGGAGGCCGGGCTGGTATCCAAACAGCCGGGCGCACACCGCTATCAGGTGGCACGGCCTGAACGACCGGACATTCCCAATCTGCTGGCCCGCGAATTTGATGTCCAGCCACCCAATCAGGTGTGGTGTGGCGATATCACCTACGTCTGGGCAGGTGGTCGTTGGTATTACCTGGCAGCGGTTCTTGACCTGCATACCCGGCGGGTCGTGGGATGGGCGATGTCTGATAAACCTGATGCAGAATTGGCCATCAAAGCACTGGAGATGGCCTATCAGCAGCGGGGTTGCCCATCCGGCGTGCTATTTCACTCTGACCAGGGCAGCCAATATGGCAGTCGGGCATTTCGGCAACGACTGTGGCGCTATCGCATGACCCAGAGCATGAGTCGGCGTGGCAACTGCTGGGATAACGCCCCGATGGAACGGTTGTTCAGAAGCCTGAAGTCAGAGTGGCTCCCGGCTATGGGATATATGAGCTTGCGAGAGGCGAAGCGGGATATCAGTTACTACCTGATGGATTACTACAACTGGCGGCGTCCGCATCAACACAATGACGGGATACCGCCAGCAAAAGCCGAAGAACGGCCTAACCAAGTGTCCGGATTTAGTTGACCACTACACCCCAAACACGGCAAACAGTGGCTCTCGACGCTCGAGCTGTATGCATTCCCCATGATTGGCCAGTACTCCATTTCTGCCATTACTCCTGCACAGATAGCCGAGGTCTTAATGCCGATCTGGTTAGAGATCCCAGAAACTGCCTGCCGTGTGAAACAACGGCTTCATGCGGTCATGGCTTGGGGCTGGGCGCACGGTCACTGCCAAGCAAACCCGGTCGATGTCGTAAATCACTTGCTCCCGCTACAACCCAGTAAAGCCGTGCGTACAGAGCATCAACCAGCTATGCCCTGGCGTGATATTCCTGCCTTTGTTCAGCAGCATCTGAGGACGACACAGCGTTATGATGTAACTCGTTTAATGCTGGAGTTCTTGATCCTGACGGCTTGCCGCTCAGGTGAAGTGAGAGCCATGAAATGGTCAGAGGTAGATCTGGAAGCAAAGATCTGGACCTTGCCAGCAGAACGCATGAAGGCCAAACATATGCATCGCGTCCCGTTATCTCTTCGTGCTGTTGAGATCCTGATGGGATTGCAGGGGTTGCATGATGAATTGGTCTTCCCTTCACCACGCGATCAGGTCCCCCTATCAGATATGGTACTAACAACATTTTTACGACGGGTAAAAGCGCCAAGCTCTACTCCTGGCCGTCTGGCAACAGCACATGGCTTTCGTTCCAGCTTTCGGGACTGGTGCAGCGAGCAGGGCTATGCGCGGGATCTTGCTGAACGAGCGTTAGCTCACACAGTACAAAACAAAGTAGAGGCGGCATACCACCGCACTGATTTGCTCGATCAGCGGCGTCCTATGATGGATGCGTGGGCTGAGTTTGTGGCAGGTTATTTGCCAACTAAATAAGAAGAAAGCGGCCAAATGGCCGCTTTCTTCTATGTTCTTTTTTAGCTTTTTTTCTTGGCGGGCGATGACATCTTGCCAAACCAGTACTCAGAGAGTTTCTGCGCTTGTTTGACTTCCGGCTTGGTCATCGCTGCTTCCAGCTCATCACGAGCCTGCACGGCTTCTGGCATCCCTTCTGTTGCCGCCATAGATAACCAGGCATAGGCATGTACCCGGTTGCGCGGAGCCCCCAGTCCCTCTTCACGCATGGTTCCCATCCGGTATTGCGCCATACGATCACCTTGTTGGGCCGCCTGGCGATACTGCTTGAGTGCCAACGCGTAATCTTCTTTGCCCCCTTGCCCCAAACGCAGCATTTCACCATAGGCATAGAGTGCAGCCCTATTCCCTTGCCGAGCGGCCTTGGCATAGCTAGTTCTGGCCTGCTCCAGTTCACCTTGCCCCTGCTGTAGTACTGCCAGATCGAACCATGCCTTGGTCACGCCACCGTCAGCAGCACGCGTTAACCAGTGGATCTGCTGCTCCCGGTCTACCTGCTGCAAACTCAATTGATATTCGGCCTCATGGGAACCGTGTGCGGCGGCCAGCTCCAGCCAGTAGCGACCCAAAGCAGGGTCTGCAGATACCCACTCCCCGGCCAGATAAGCCTTGCCAAGCCAGAGTTCGGCGTCAGCAGAACCGGCATTGGCCGCCCGTTGATAGGCGGCGAACGCATAGATAGGGGCGGCCTGTCTGGCTTGCTGTAGCAAAGCATCCGGCTGCTGCTGGGCGGCAGCCTTCTCAAACCAGCGCTGGGCAATATCCTGGCGTTTGCTCACCCCTCTCCCCTGCTCATAGCGCTTGCCCAGCTGGTACTGAGCGTCTCGATTGCCCAGCTCTGCCGCTTTTTCCAACCATTTGACGGCATCCTCATCCGCCCCCTGCTGCTTGGCATACCACTGCCCAAGGATCAATTGCGCCTCTGCATGATCCTGTTTGGCGGCTTTCTCGAACCAGTCGAGGCATTCACTGACCAACTTGCCCTGATGCTGCTCCTGGCACATCAATCCCAACCGATAGCTGGCATGGGTGTTGCCAAGGCGAGCAGAGCGCTGCCACCACTGAGCAGCAAGTGCAGGATTCTTTGGCTCACCGAGCCCAGCCTGATACCAGTCACCCACTTGCCACGCTGCATTAGCACGGATCTGCTGATCGGCGGCCAAAGGTCCCGACTGCTCGGCGGCCTGTTGCATCCAGTGCATGGCGTTGGGGTAATTAGGCTGGCTCGCCAGACGTTTGGCCAGCTCATATTGGGCGCGGCCATCCCCCTGCTTTGCGGCTTGGGATAACTCGGCATCAGTACGTGGGGCTGTGGCAGAACAGGCGGTTAAGATGCTGGCGGTCAGTGCCAACCATAAGGCTCGGTGTGTCATGGAGAAAATTCTTCTTAGAGTGAAAAAGTGACGGGTGAGGCACTGCTGTCTTTCTGGCTGATCCGTTATGCTACGCAGCCACCTGACGGGCACAAAGCTGATGCGGCGCCTTCCCTGGCCATGAGCCTTGCCTGTCAGGTGGCCTGTTGCAGATGATCCTGATAGACCTTCTGCCACTTGGTATGCTCAGCCTTATCGCTCCTGGCCAGCCAGAAAGCACAGATGCTCTCGGCTAATTCTGCGGCCATGGCATGGTCGTTATCACGACGGCAAATCAGATACTGGGCCAGCCAGTTTTGGTACTGCTTCATTGATACCTCTTAAACCGCAATCCAAATCAATTGACCGGATCGGTATCCGTTTTGGGCTGAACTGCGCGATAAGCGTCCATGATTGGAGCCCAAGCCATACCACTTGGGGTAGGGGGCTGATAAGCATTACTAAATTGTGTATACAACCCATCCCAGCGGCTCTGATATTGACTTTCCAGTGGATCCTCCCTCTTAGGATTAATAGGAGCCTATTTCGCTAACCCCCTTGTTAACAGCACACTTAAGAAATCACACGAGGGTTATCAAGATACACCTCCGCATAACCCCCACTGGCAGGTTCCACAAGACATAAAAATTATTACCTGCTCATGCCCCCCATGAACGCACAGGGGTTATGACTCCTTAATCCAGAACAACATGTCATCCTTGTTGACATGGGTTTGGGAAGGTAAGCGTTGCCCTTTGCGAAGCTGCCACTGATCATCGGTCAGATTGCAGCACCAGTTGCCATCTTGCTCCACCACTGAACCCGGCATGGCAATAGGATGTTGTGCTACTCGCAATGCCTGCCATTTCTCTTCAACGCCATTGGCTCTGGCATAATCGACCAGATCCTTGGGGTAGTAGCGCATATCCCGATAACTGCTGTCATCCAGATCATAAAGCAGGGTGACCAGCGCCGCTTCGAAGGCCCAATAGCCAAAATAGATGGCGTGTTTTGCCTTGTGCCAGTCATACCAGAAGCACTCTTTGCACCCCTTGTACCACCCCTTGAGATACTGCTCGATGCTCGCCTGCCGCTCGGCCTTGGTGGGGGTCACACCATCGCCTTTGATGGCATCAAACAGCGGGCGATACACCTCGGGAATATAGGATTCTGGACCTCGGGGGAAACCAGGGTAGCCCAAGCGGGCCAACAGTACGCTCCAGAACGGGTCATCGTCCCCTTCCGGATTCTTACTGATATAACGCACCAACTCGGGCAATATCTCATCCTGGCCATAGAGGATGCTTAATGAGAACATCCAGAGCAGATATTGATAGGCATCTTGCTCCCAGTAATAGAATTGATCGTCAGGAAACTCTTTTTTATGGCGCAGAAACTCTTTATTGGCGACTTGCAGCTGAGCGATCACCTCTTGATGAGATTTACCTCCAGAATATACAAGAATGGTATGTTTAAAATTATCTCTAAACATTTTACCACTAGCCATAGAACGTGTTGGACGTCTATGTGGATCACTCCAGCGTTCGTGCGATGGATTGTTTATCTTATTCCACCAGCTCTCATCGAAATATGATGACTCTTTATAATCCTCTATCTGTTCTAAAAATAATGCTTCAGATAATAGTGGATCTCGACGCTGTTCAATAAACGAACTCATGCTTTACTCCTACTTGACCGATATAGTACCTACAGCATTGGCGAATTTATCTAACTTGGTTATCTGAATCACTTTACCCGACTCATCGACAATCATTAACCAAGCGTCATAACCTTCATTTTCAATGTCTTTTAATATTTTTTTATCTGTAATCTCTTTAGGTAAACGATCTTCGATCCATGCACCACTCATCTGCTTGCCCGACCCCTTGGTCATCGACAACAATTGGGTGCTCTTGGTGCCATCCCCGTCGATATACTCCCCCCCTGCCGTCCGAAACTTGGTCTCGGTCACTACGTAGGGAGGCGGAGGATTGCTGTTCTTGTAGATACCATCGATGCCCCGCCCTCTGGGCTTGTCACTTAGGCTACGCACCTGGCGATGTTCAGGCAACAGGTTCTCAAACTGGTGATTTTCCATCCAGTTATCGCTGATGATCTCGCCATATAGACCTTTCTTGGTTCGACTCAAGATTTTGACATCTACCTTGGCAACCTCTTCCGGCAGCGAATGGACTACTGTGCCACTGGGAACTGCTTTAAAACCTGGGGCATGCTTGACCGCCTCTTTTTCCAATCCTTCGGCAATCTCATCAAGGGATTTGAGCACGGGCCCCATGGCATCAGGCAGCATCTGGGTGGCCTGTGATTGCATCTGCAGCACCATACGTTGGGATTGCTCAAGCCACAACCTGACCGATGCAGGGGCTAGTCCTTTTATCTTGCCGATCAAGCTAGTCAGCGTGCTGACGGCATCGTTCAGATAACCCAGCAGCACGCTGACGGAAATCTGTCCCCTCAGCCCACGGATCTGGCCGGCAAATTCTTTCAGCACCTTGTCGAGACGCGAGATACCCAGCACTTTCTTGACCTTGGGATCACTGAGAAACGTCAGCACCGGCGCCATTGCGGGTTTGATCGCCTTGGTGGCATCCCCACCTGCCTTGCGGACAAACAGGAAGATGATTTTCAACACACCCTTGAGGGCTGAACCTAGCGACGGGATTAGACCAATCAAGGTAAAGCTGAGGAAAACCCACTTATCCGGCTGCTTGGGATCACGGGAAATATCCCGGGCATTGGCAATCAGATCGCGGCAATCCAGCACCTGATCGACTACCGGAATAAGACCCAGCACCGCATTGGCGGCGATTTGTCCTGCACTTTGATTGGGGTTGAAGTCACCCTGCAGGGCCTCCCAGATCCACTGCAGGCTGGAAGCAACACCCTTCTTTACCGCCTCTGCACTTTGCTTGACATAGGCCGCACCGCCAGACACCGCCTTATCCAGGTGGTCATAAAGCTGCTCAAACAGATCGTTACCGAACATATCAGTCCTCGTCGCTCAGACTGTCGAGATGGCCGGTGAGAGCCGAGATGGGTTCACGGGGCAGATCGACAAAATTGTCCTGTAGGTTATAGGTCACTGAAGCGGTGCCAGCAGGTACATCCTCGAGCAATGCCATGCCCTCACCATCCAGCGTGCCTTCGCGCACAGAACCATCGCTCAATACAGCCTTGTAGGGGGTGCCAGCCAGCGGCATCAGCTCGGAGTCGAGGTGATAAAACTTCATCCAGCGTGTGTGAGGGCTGTCCAGCATACCCTCCATGCTCTTGGGTGCCTTGCCAGCCCAACCGGATCCAGCGCCTGCATTGCCGCCCGAGTTCATCTTGATCGTAGGGCCAACCAGTGTGACGCCACCACCATCCACCTTGATAAAGCAGCCGCCCACCTTGACGGTAATTTCAGATCCCGCCTCCAGTACCACCTTGGCGCCGGCCTTGATGTGCACCTCCTGCCCGGCCTGGGTGAGCCAACTTTGTCCCAGTTTTTGGTGCATGGAGGCATCCACCGTCAGCGAATAGTCCGTCTTGATGTGGTCTCGCTTCTCGCCCTCTACCGTCAGGTGGTCATTGGCCTTGATGCGGGTGACCCGCTCGTTGTCGATGTCACGATGCTCGTCATGCTTGATGTGCCACGCCGCATCGTTTTCAATCAGCACATTCAGGTCTTTCTGACCGTGGATATAAATCTCTTCCTGCCCAGCCTGGTCTTCAAAACGAAGTTCGTTGAAGCCCTCACCCTGGTGGGTTTCGGTGCGCAGCACGGTACGAGTCTTGTTGGCGGGCAACTCATACGGTGGCCGGTTGGTGGCGTGGTAGGTGCGACCGGTGACTATAGGCTGGTCGGGGTCCCCTTCCAGAAAGCTCACGATGACCTCGTGGCCGATGCGCGGGATGGCCATCATGCCGTACTGGCCGCCAGCCCATCCTTGGGATACCCGCACCCAGCAGGAGCTCTGGTCATTAGAGCTGCCGTAACGGTCCCACGGGAATTGCAGCTTCACCCTGCCATGCTCGTCGCAGTAAATCTCCTCCCCCTCGGGACCCACCACCATGGCGATTTGCGGGCCATCCACCATCGGCTTGTGGGGTGCCTCGGGGCTGCCGATACGGGCGCGCCAGGTGGTGTTCGCTTTCATTACGCCAAATTCGTTGTAGTAGACGGTCGGGCCGCTGCCGCCCTCCTCTTCCAGCGCTTGCGGTTGTTCACCTGTGTGGCGGATATGGACGATTTGCCAGTCGGTGTTAAGGCTGCCATTGGGGTGTTCGGTGAGTGAGAAGTGCTGACCCGGCAGCAGGGCGGCGCTGTTGGATTTGCCGCTACCCGCCACCGCGTCATTGCGCAGCGCATCGAGCCGGTGTTGTGCAAACGCCTTGCCACTCGGGTCCTGCTTGTAGCGGCCCGGGTAGTCGAAGTGCTGGTAGGTATCCCGTTGATGCTCAAGCTCACTCCCCTGCTTTTTGTGGGAGAGGCCATAGGCCGGAGTCTTGAAGCTGTAGTCTTTTAGCTCCACATCGCTTGGTCGCACCGCCTCGCGGTAGTGGAACTGGCGCACATAGGGCCCTTGTTCCAGCGAACGGTTGCCGAGGTTGAAGAAGAGCTCGGGGCCGGCAGTCAGGGCTGCCGCATCGTCAGCAAAGACGATGCGCTGCTTGCCTGCTTCAAACTCGTGGAAGTAGAACAGCCCCTCTTCGGCTGCGAGGCGATTGAGGAAGTCGAGGTCGGTCTCGCGGTACTGCACGCAGTATTCCCGCTGGGCGTGCTCGTTTTTCAGGGCAAAGGCGTAGTCGGTGATGCCGTGCTCTTGCAGCAAGATACTGAGGATTTCATCCGGCTTTTGCGCCTGAAAGATGCGGGAGTTCTGGCGCAGCCCCAATCGCCACAGGGCAGGTTTGACTTGCAGCTGATAGCGGGTACGGCGAAAGCCGCTGTCACCTTGGGCAAACTCGCTCACTACCCCGCATACGCGGCGTTGCAGCTCGCCGTTGTACCACACCATCAGCTCGCACTGCTGGTCCAGCACGGCGCCAAAATCGATGTCCGGTTGCTGGCTGGCCACCTCCAGCTGCAGATTGAACGGCCGGTTCAGCCCCTCATCCAGCTGGAAACTGGTCACCACGAAGGTGCTCTCGGGCAACGCCCCCACCTTGACCGTAAATTGTAATCCTGTGCTTTGCGCCATGACTCTGTTCCTTATCCTGCCTGTCCGCTACCGGAACCAATCACCACGCCACCACAATCCACTGCCGTGCCGGTGACGGCGATGGGTTTGCCATTCACCAGCACAGAGCCAACACCACCGGCAATGGCCCGTGGGTGCGGCGGGTTGTTGGGCTTGTCATGGGGCGCCAGTGGATCACATTGACGAGCCACAGGCTTACCATCGAGGAACACGTCGGGACTGGCAGCTATCACCGGGGTCGGTGGGAAGCCATCGTGGTCGGTGCCGATGTCACCGAGCAGTGCGATAGCGGGGCACATAGTCATTCTCCATATGAGCGGGGAGACGCACAGACATCATCCCTCTGCCCCTGTGCCCGGTGGAACGCACCAGGCACAGGCGATTTTGATAAACAGCGGATAAACAGAACAGGCCGCAGCACAGGCTATGCCATTCAGCGCTGGCGAAATTAGCCAAATAAAATCAAATGGTTAACTTCTTTCGATAGATGATAGGGTTATCCATTCGCAAGAGGTTGCGCAAACTGGGCAATCCCCCTACCAAACATTGCATCTGAAGTGCAACTCTCTGGAATATGCGCAAAAGGTTGCGCATAACAGAGCAATCAGCTACCGGATAGTCCCTGTTGCAGTTGGTAAAGCCGGATGTTGAGTGCTTTCAAGTCACTCTCTATCCCTTTCAGCTCGGCAGCCGTAATAGGCTCCTGCGACGCTTTTCGCGCCTCCAGTTCGCTCAGGCGCAAGCTGAACGGGATCTCCTGCATCAGGTTCTTCTGTACCTCGTAGAGCTGAGACTTGAGGTAGGAAATCGTGACCGTCTTGCGCTGACGCTCCAGCTCCAGCAGCTGATCGATCAGGGCATCGACCCCGGCGCGCGCCTCCAGATAGGTCGGCACCCGGTTGAGATCCCCTTGCTGGCCGGCCAGCGCGGTCTGCCACTGCTTGTCCAGCGCCTTGACCGCCAGCGAGTCGGGATAGAGCATCTGCAGCGAATTGCGCAGCCCCTCGCCATAGCGGTACCAGTAGAGGGGAGAGGTCTGCTCCAGCCGGTCCAGCTGGGCCTGATAACGCGACACCAGCTCGCTCTCCATCCCCTGCAGGGTCTGCTCCCCCAACACGATGCGCGCCTGCCGAATGTCGTCATAACTCAGGGCCTGCGGTAACGCTGCAGCGGGTTGTTGCAACCGTTGCGCCGCGATGACCTTCTCCTGCTGCTGATGTTGCCAGCCAAGCCATCCCATCATGGGCAAGGCGCAGGTGAGCAGGCCACAGCCAAACCAGAACCAGGCCGGCCGCTGTTTGCGGTGCTGCTCAATCTTGAGCACGGTCGGCTTCATCTGCCCCTTCTCGCGCCCCACCAGGATACTGCCCTGAGGCAGGTGCGGGGTTGCCCCGACAGAGGCGCCATGGTCGCTCTCCATGTCGGATTTGAAGAAGACCATCGGCGGGATCTGCAGCTCATCCTTGAGGCCCGGCTCATCAGAGACGATGACGATCTCGGTCTCGTCAAACAGATGGGTGTAACCCTCGATAAAGTGCACCAGATTCTCGACCCGGGGGATGCGGCTCAAACCGGCGTTGTGCAGTTTCTCGCTGATGAGTTGCAGCGCCCGCTCGCAGCGGTAGATCAACCGCTTGTCCTCGTGGCTGATCTGGTACTGGCGGATCACGTCGCTGATGCGGGCGATAAACCAGTCGAGCATCTCGATGCGGGCCCGCTCCTGATGCACCGGTGGCCAGAAACTCTCCCACTGGGTGACGATGAGGTTGGCGAGAAACTCGCACCCTTCGGTAAAGCCGCTCAGCCCCTGAATGCGGGAGCGCGCCAGAGTGAAGTAGATGGCGGTTTGCAGATCCACCCCGTGCTTTTCAAAGATTTGACTGGCAAGCTGATGGATCCTGACCCAATCCACCTCGGGGCGGGAGGCGTGGCTGAGCTTGTTGATCTCGGCGCGCAGCGCCTCGTACTCCGGCAACATTCTGGGGTCACGCCCCACTTTCAATGCCTGCTGGCCTTGTTGATTCTGTGACATATCGGATTCCAAAATGCGGGGGGCATGGCGCCCCCCAACATGATTAATAGAGGGATTCAGGCAAGCTGAACTGGCTGAACAGGCCGCCGGTGAAAGGGTTCTGGGCGCTGTCGGTATAGACCCGATAGGTCATGGCACCCTGATCCACCGGGAAGCGCACATCAAAGGTGGCCTCGTTGACCTGAGTCAGCTCCCCCTTGTCCATCAGGCGGAACATGGCCCAGGGACCGACAAAGCCCTCGCTGCGCGGTGAACGTTCGCGGGCAGCCGGTACCAGGGTGATCTTGCTTTCAGCCCCGTCGCGCATGGTGTTTGGCCACACCAGCGGGATCTTGTTGCGACGGCCGTGGGCATACTCCAGCAACTGGCCATCAAGGTTGAGCACACTACGCCGCTTGTTGGCGGTGAGTTCGATGGGCTCGAGGGCAAATTGCACCTCCAGATTGCCCTGCTGGCTGAAGAAGATCTGGCGGATCCGCGCAGCGCGATCCAGCTGTTTGATAAGCTCGGCCTGAATGGGTGAGCTCAGTTCTCCCTCCATCAAGCCCCCCTCCACCATGGGTTTCAGGTTGACCTGATAGAAGCTGTCCAGGGTGCCACCAGGGGCAAAGAAGCGCTCCATCTCGGAGAGCGGTACATCCTTGGCAGAGCCCGGGTTGAACGGATAGCGATCCGCCAGCTGGCTGTTGAACGGTGCCAACACCTTCGCCTGCCACTCCTGATTGAGGGATGACATCGCCAGATCAATCACCAGTTGCGAACTCTGATCCGCCAGTTGACCCACCCAGCGATTGAGCGGCTCGGGCAGACCACGAGCATATTGCTGCAATGCAAAGACCGGATCGGCGTATTTGTTGGTCAAACGCAGTTGCACCGCCTTGAGGGCTGACTGTCCCGGCTCGGTGGCATTGACGATTAACTCCATATAGTGCTGCAGCTCAATCAGCTTCTGGTTCACTTCCGAAATCAGCGGCCCCTGTTCCCCACGGCCAGTCAAGACGCCATTGGTGGCCATAAAGGGGCGACCGATCCGGGCGGTGATCGCCTGCGCCGGATCTCCTTCCGCATCGGAGATCTTGCGAATGCGGGTGTTGTCATCCAACGCGGCGAGCACCCGCTGGAATGGCTGGTCGTTGCCGGTGATGGCCGAGAGCACATCGAGCGCCTGCTCGGGGCTGGCAAGGGTCTGCACATCCAGATTAGTCAGCAATTTTTGCCACTGGTTGACGTAATCGGTGACATAGCGATCGTTGACCTGACGGGTGATCTCCTTGCGATCCGCCTCGCTCAACTGGCTCAGCTTGCGCTGGCCCAGCACCCAGGCATCCATGGCGGTGAGATCGATCAGCGCCTTGTCCTGTTTGAGGAAGAAATCACTGAACCCGGGCCAGGTCAGCAAACGCGGCACCTGACCAGCGCTCTCGTTGCGCAGGGCAAACACGGTGTCGAAGGTGGGGCCCACCTCGTCACGGACATTGAGATCCGGCGGCAACACATCACCCGCCTTCACCACCAGATTCTGATAGACCCGCTGATACATGGGCAATTTGCCCAGTTCACGCTGGGCGCCATACACCGGCTCCTTGAATGGCACAAATGCCGTGATGGCGGCCTGATCCCGGGCGGCGCGAGCACCATGCCAGTCGGTATGATCAAGGGCATAGTCAAGATGTCCCATCAACTGCTCCTGGACCGCCCCCTGTCCCGGGAACGCTTTCTGCCAGCGGCTGGCCATATACTGCTCCACCAGCTCCTTGTTGCGACCGGAGGCATCATCCAGCATCCGCATCACCCGCAGGATGGAGAGCTTCTCCTCGCTGCCAGCCGGTGCACGGTTGAGATCCTCCAGCAGCCCCTGCATCTGGGCAGGCAGGAAACGCAGCCCCAGCAGTTGCAGATAGGAACCTTCCACATAGGGGCCAATCTCATCCCCCTGATAGAGACCAAGGTCTGCCACCAGCGGCATCCGTTCGCGGTAGTTGCCAAAAGAGAGGGTTGCCTCGCGAATAAGGTTGAGACGTGGCAACTGGCTGACACCGAAGGCATGTTCATCAGCGACCTCGTTGGTCTCGGTGAACGCTTGCGCCTTGGTCAGTACATTGCGCCCCGCCTCCTCGTTGACCCGGTAGAAGTAGTGCCAGCCACCGATCAGGGCCGCCGAGAAGAGCGACAGGCAACTCAGGCCAATGGCCATCCGGCGACGACGATAGAGGGTATGCAGCCGGTTTTCTCCGGCCAGATGGGCCTCGGGGAAGATGATCGAAGAGAACAACTTGCGCACAAAATAGGTGTTGGACTCCCCGCGCAGGGCGGAGTGAATCGGCTCGGGCAAGCTGTAACGCCGGGAAGCGGCCTGAGCAAAGGCATCGAACGGGACACCTTGCTGATAAACGGAGCTGATATAGACGCCGCGCACCAGCAGTGGTTTGCTCTCTTCAATGGTCAGGGTTTCATCGAGCAGGCTGGTCACATAATCCTTGAGACCCGCCAATTGACGGACAAACGAGAAGAGGGCGTTGCGCTGGGCGGCATCGAGCCGGGCCAGCATCATCTCGGGCAGATTGCGGTTGAGATTGTCGACCCACTGATCCCAGAACAGCGCCAGATCCTGCTGCCAGGATTTGCCCTGACTGCTGCCGGGGTTGAAGGTTACCCCCAGAACGGCGTCACGGGCTTCTTTATCCAACTGCTCATAGACCACATCAAAGCCGCGCAGCATGTCGAGTTTGGTGAAGGTGACATAGAGCGGCAGCCGGGTATTCATGGTGGCCGACACCTCTTGCAACCGGGCACGCATCAGCTGGGCATACGCCTTGCGCTCGGCCACGCTGGCCGCAGACAACCACGCCAAATCAACGGTCAGTACCAGACCATTGAGGGGCTGACGACGACGGTGCTCGTTGAGCCAGTTCAGGAGATGCAACCAGAGTCGCTCATGCTTGCGAGCTTGCGGATCCAGCTCGGGCTCGGCTTGTGACAACAGCGCACCGGCCGGATCCAGCATCACGGCTTGCTCCCCCAGCCAGCAATCGACCAGCTGGCCTTGCGCCACGTCCCGCAGTTCGGTGTCGAGTCTGGGATTGAGTTTATTGGCCGGATTGGCACGGTGGATCAGGCTGCTCTTGCCGCTGCCGGGCAGACCCAGCACCAGATACCAGGGCATGGCGTAGAGCGCCCCCTTGCCAAGGTGTTCATTCAAGGCTTGCAACCAACGTTCGAGGAACAACGCCTGTTTGTCGATGAGCCCTTTGACCGGATCCTGTTCCAGCAGCACCTCATGCTGGCGCTCGGCCTTGAGCTGCTTCATCTTGCGCCATACCCGCCAGGAGAGTACCCCCAGCAGTAACCAGAGCCAGAGCAGGGTAAACACCACCCGCCCCCACAAGGGCTCGAATGGCTTGGCATCACGGATCTCGATGCGAGGCCCCAGCCACCACACCAGGATCAGGGCGACAACCCACAGCACCACACCGAGCAGGGGCCAGGAGGGTTTCAGTTTCGGCAGCTGTTGCCGCAGAAAGGTAAAGATGGTTTTGAACATAAAATGTGATCCAACTCCGACTCAATGACTCATTTCGGCACTTATTTCGGCAAATGGGTGGCATAGGGGGCAAGGCGGCTGACCAACCCGGGCTCCCACTGCGACAACCCAAGGCGCTCCGCCTCTTGCCACAAGTGTTGATATTGCTGGCGCGCAAGCGCCTCCATGCCTTCCTGCTCCAACAACTCCGCCTGCACCAGCAAGGCATGGAAGCGGGCTCTTGGCTCTTTCATCTGTGTCATCCGCTTATCAAGCAGGGCGAGCGCGGCGGCAATCCCCTTCTCCCCATGACGCAAGGCGACCTCCTCGGCCAGCTCGGCCTGTCCGCTGCCGCCCCCACTGCTCTTGGCAGGCTGCAACCAGCGGCTGCACTCGGGGGAGAGAAACGGGGAACCATCGCTGAAGGTGAGATCCCGCAGCGCTGGCAGGCGCTGCAAAAACGCATCCAGCTCCGCCATGATCGCCTGCGCCACCACCCCATATCCCAGCTTCTGGGCCACCTCGGCCGAGAGCCTGTGCCCCTCGAACCAGTAAGGG
>NZ_QAJD01000104.1:26237-42935 GCF_003061465.1 Aeromonas sp. HMWF017 | reverse complement strand
TCTGGTTGCTAGAATGGCCGAAAACAAGGAGGCCAAGATGGACTTGCGACTGAGACCCTACAAGGGAAAACGCCCGCAACTGGGCAAACGGGTGTATGTAGACCCCTGCGCGACACTGGTGGGCGATATCGAACTGGCCGACGACGCCAGCATCTGGCCCATGGTGGCGGCGCGGGGGGATGTGAACCATATCCGCATCGGCGCCCGCAGCAATATTCAGGACGGCACTGTGCTGCACTTGACTCGCAAGAGCGCCAGCAACCCAACCGGCTATCCGCTGCTGATCGGTGAAGATGTCACGGTCGGCCATAAGGCGATGCTTCACGGCTGCACCATTGGCAACCGGGTGCTGGTCGGCATGGGTGCCATTCTGCTTGATGGCGTCGTGGTTGAAGATGATGTGATGATCGGCGCAGGTTCGCTGGTGCCACCGGGCAAGCGACTCGAGTCGGGCTTTCTATATATAGGGAATCCCGTCAAACAGGCTCGCCCGCTCAAGCCCGCCGAGATCGCCTTCCTCAAGACCTCGGCGGACAATTATGTACTGCTCAAGGATGAGTATCTGCAAGAGACCTGATAGGGCTGGCAGAAACAGGAAGCCCGGCATGATGCCGGGCTTCGCTTCTTATATAGCTATATAGCCGTGCAAAACGGCTGACCGGAGATCAGTGGGCCTGATCCCAGTTGTCGCCGGTACCCGCTTCAACCAGCAGCGGCACATGCAGTTCGGCAGCAGCCGACATCTTCTCCTTGATGGTGGCGGTGTACTCCTCCAGCTTCTCTTCGCGGATCTCGAACACCAGTTCATCGTGTACCTGCATCAGCATGCGGATCGACTCATCCTCGATACCGCGGATCCAGCTGTCCACGTTGATCATGGCGCGCTTGATGATATCGGCGGCCGTGCCCTGCATCGGGGCGTTGATGGCGGCCCGTTCGGCAGCCTTGCGCAGACCGGCGTTGCGGGACTTGATATCCGGCAGATAGAGGCGACGACCAAACAGGGTCTCGACATACCCCTGGGCTTCCGCCTGCTGACGGGTGCGCTCCATATACTCCAGCACGCCCGGGTAGCGTTCGAAGTAGAGATCCATGTACTTCTGCGCTTCGGCACGACCGATCCCCAGCTGCTTGGCCAGACCGAAGGCACTCATGCCGTAGATGAGGCCGAAGTTGATCGCCTTGGCGCTGCGGCGCATGTCGGTGGTGACCGCATCGAGCGCCACGCCGAACACCTCGGCGGCAGTCGCCTTGTGGATGTCCTTGCCCTCGGCAAAGGCGGTCAGCAGCCCCTTGTCACCGGAGAGGTGCGCCATGATGCGCAGCTCGATCTGGGAGTAGTCCGCCGCCACCAGCTTGTAACCGGCGCTCGGGATGAAGGCCTGACGGATCCGGCGCCCTTGCTCATTGCGCACCGGGATGTTCTGCAGGTTGGGATCAGATGATGACAAACGGCCCGTAGCCGCTACCGCCTGATGATAGGAGGTGTGTACCCGCCCGGTCTGCGGCTTGATCATCAGCGGCAACTTGTCGGTGTAGGTGGACTTGAGCTTGGCCAGCCCACGATGCTCCATCAGCAGTTGCGGCAGCTCGTAGGTCTCCGCCAGCTCGGCCAGCACCTCTTCTGCGGTGGACGGTGCACCCTTCGGCGTCTTTTTGATGATCGGCAGGCCCAGCTTGGTGAAGAGGATCTCCCCCAACTGCTTGGGCGAGGAGAGGTTGAACTCCTGTCCGGCCAGCTCATGGGCCTGCTTCTCCAACTCCCCCAACCGCAGCTCGATCTCCTGACTCTGCTGGTGCAGCAACTTGGGATCGATAGTGGTGCCGAGCAACTCCATCCGCGCCAGCACTGGCAGCAGGGGCAGTTCGATCTCGCTGAATACCTTGGCGAGACCCGGCACGGCCTCCAGCTGACCACACAGGGTCTGGTGCAGACGCAGGGTGATATCGGCATCTTCCGCCGCATAGGGGGCGGCCTGCTCCAGCTCGATCTGGTTGAAGGTGAGCTGTTTCACCCCTTTGCCAGCGATATCTTCAAAGGAGGTGGTCTCGATCCCGAGATAGCGTTTGGCCAGCGAATCCATATCGTGGCGGCTGGCGGTGGAGTTGAGCACGTAGGACTCGAGCATGGTGTCGTAGGCGATGCCCTGCAGATCGATATCGTGGTTGAGCAGCACGTTGCGATCGTACTTGAGGTTCTGCCCTACCTTGAGACGGGTCGGATCTTCCAGCAGCGGCTTGAGCTTGCCCAACACCACGGCCTCGCTCAGCTGTACCGGTGCCCCCAGATAGTCGTGGCCAAACGGCACATAAGCAGCCTTGCCCGGCTCAACCGCGAAGGAGACGCCGACGATCCGCGCCTCCATATAGTCGAGACTGGTGGTTTCGGTATCGAAGGCAAACAGCGGTGCCGATTTCAACTGTTCCAGCCAGCCGTCAAACTCGGCTTCGTCCAGAATGCAGCGGTAGTCGGTTTCGATGGCGGCAACCGGAGCAGCGCTCTCATCGCCAGCTTCGTCCTGTCCGGCGCTCTCGCTCCCCTCTTCACCACCGGATTCCAGCTCCTTGATCAGGTTGCGCAGCTCGTATTCGCGATAGACCGCCAGCAGGGACTCCTTGTCGACCGGCTTGAGCAACAGCTCTTCCAGACTCTGTTCCAGCTCGACATCGGTCTTGATGGTCGCCAGTCGATAGGAGAGACGAACCTGCTCTTCCTGCTCGCGGAACTTGTCGGCGAACGCCTTGGAGCCACGGAAGCCGAGGGCGGCCACCTTGTCCAGGTTGGCTGCAATCTCGTCGATACTGCCAATCCCCTGCAGCAGAGCCAGTGCGGTCTTCTCGCCGACACCGGTCATGCCGGGAATGTTGTCGACCTTGTCACCCATCAGGGCCAGATAGTCGATGATGAGCTCGGGCGGTACGCCAAACTTCTCGATCACCCCTTCCCGATCGGTCTTCACATCTTTCATGGTGTCGATCAGGGTGACATGATCGGAGACCAGCTGCGCCATATCCTTGTCACCGGTGCTGATCAGTACCGGCAGCTGCTTCTCAGTCGCCTGGCGGGCCAGGGTGCCGATCACGTCGTCGGCCTCCACCCCTTCAACCATCAGGAAGGGGAAGCCCATCGCCTTGATCATCTGGTGGATAGGCGCGACCTGGCTGCGCAGATCGTCCGGCATGCTGGCACGGGTCGCCTTGTACTCGGGATAGATGTCGTCGCGGAAGGTCTTGCCCTTGGCATCAAACACCACGGCCACATGACAGTCAGGATATTGCTTGCGCAGGCTGCGCATCATGTTGGCCATGACACGGACGGCGCCGCTCGGCAAACCGGTCGATGTGCGCAGATCGGCCTGCTGGGAGGCGAAGAAGGCGCGGTAAAGATAAGAGGAGCCGTCGACCAGAATAAGGGGGTTGCTAGGGGCCATGAAATCGTCCTGCCAGAGATAAACAGCCGCTAGGATGCCACAGGGCCCTCCTCACACCAAGGGGCGCAGCAACAGCACACAGCGCCTGATAAAGGGACTCAATCTGTGGATAACTCTGTGTTCAAAAATGGGGCGCATCAGAGTGCACAGTGATAAAGCTGTGCACAAGAATATAAAAACCCATTAAAAACAATACATTGAGATCGTAAAAACCGATCGCGAGACAGTTAGAGTGATCTCGATCAATGTGGAAAAAGATTTAAGAGAGTAGGTACGACAGGATCCAAAACGAAACAATCCTAGCACAGCAAGATGACTTGACCAGCGGAGGGCGAGCGATAACCATACAAAAGTACAACAATCCATCCTGGCTCACATTTTCAACAACGAGGAGTTTGCCATGAAAAAAGTGGCCGTGATTTTGAGTGGCTGCGGTGTCTTTGACGGGGCCGAAATCCACGAGGCCGTCATCAGCCTGCTGGCGTTGGCCCGTCAGGGAGCTGCCGTCCAGTGCTTCGCCCCGAACGTGGCGCAGCTCCATGTCATCAACCACCTGACCGGTGAAGTGAGCGAAGGAGAGAGCCGCAATGTGCTGGTCGAAGCGGCCCGCATCTGCCGTGGCCAGATAAAGGATGTGGCCGAGCTGGATGCGGCCGATTACGACGCGCTGCTGGTGCCCGGCGGCTTTGGCGCGGCCAAAAACCTGTGTAACTTTGCTATCAAAGGAGCCGAGTGCCAGATCCAGCCCGATGTGCTGAAAGCGTGCCAGAGCTTTGCCAAAGCCAACAAACCGGCCGCCTATATCTGCATCTCGCCCGCCATGATCCCGCTGATCTATGGTGCCGGGACACTGGCGACCATCGGCCATGACGAGGGTACCGCCAACGCCATCGAGGCGATGGGTGGCAGCCATCTCAACTGCCCGGTCAACGAATTCGTGGTGGATCAGGAGCGCAAGGTGATCTCCACCCCCGCCTACATGCTGGCCAACAACATAGTCGAAGCGGCAGACGGCATCGAGAAAACCGTCAAGCAGCTGCTTGCGCTGTAATCCCAACCCTGCCAAAAACAGACGGGCCGCTCATGGAGCGGCCCGTTTTCAATTCTGCCTGAAGGCGATGAATTAGATGGTTTCACCCATCTGATCCATTTTGCCCAGCAGGGCACGCAGACGCTCCTGCCATGCAGTGTGCTCGTTGCGCAGCTGATGGTTCTCGTCTTGCAGCTTGCTGTTCTGCTCTTTCAGCTCGTCCAGCTCCATCTTCAGCAGGGAGATGTTGTCGACAGCGGATTGTACTTTGGATTCGAGTTGCTCAAGGACTTCTAGTGACATATGCATACCTGTTTGTTCAATTGCGATGCCCCACAGAGGGCGATTCAAGCGCGTGAAGCCAGCATACCCCGAGCGCATCGGCACAAACAAGCCAGTGCGCTGTAAAATGCGCCTTCCATAGATGTATTGTCTAAATATGCGTCTATTTTTCTCGCATCCTGCGCCCGAGCCGCGACAACACACTGAACCGTGCGTAAAAGACCCCGCCGCCCGCGCATCATTGGCACCCTCCTGACGGCGCCGCCGTTATCCACGCAAGGCGATATAAGCCCCCAGCAACAGACAGGCGACGACATACATTAGCAGGCCGTAGAGCAGGTTCCAGCGCAGGATCAGCCCGGCACTGAGGTTGTAGCGGGAGGCCAGCGCCAGATTGGAGCCGGAGAGCGGACTGGTGCCGGTGGCAAGCCCCCATCCCAGCAGGAAACACATGCCGAGCAGGCTGGGATCCGGCGCCAGCGGCCAGAGTAGCGGCGCCAGCCCGGAGATACTGATGAGCGGATGCACCCCGACGATGGCCACCAGCAGGATCAGCAGCAGAGTGAGGGATGCTTCGAGCCAGCCAAAGTGATTGAACAGCGGCAGGCCGTGACCGGAGCCGAAATCGATGACCGACAACGCACTGTTGATGCCTGCCGCCAGCAAACCGGCCCCCAGAAACAGCACCAGCTGACCGCCGATGGCGGGAAAGCGCTCCACCACCTGCCGCTTGAGGGCCGCCTTGCGCCCAACCCTCGGCATAAAGAGCAGCGCCAGCAGCGGGGCCGCCAGCGCGATCACCGCCAGAATGCCGAGCTGGGGCCAGATCTGCTTGATGAGCAGTACCAGCAGCGCCAGCGTGACCGGCAACCCCAGGGTCTGCAACCGCAGCGGATAACCGGCAAAGTCAGCCACCCCGATCCGCTCCACCTGCCAGGCAGTCAGCCCCATCGCCAGCAAGGCGGCGAGGATCCCGAACGGCAGAATATGAGAGAGCTGCAAGCCCGGCGCATAGGTAAGCGCCACCGCCATGGCGACAAAGAAGGGTGACCAGAAGGCAGCGGCACAGAAGATCCGGCTCAGCACCATCACCTGACGCCGCTCCAGGGTGCCATGGCGCTCCAGCCGATCGCCGATGATAAAGAGCACCGAGAGGTTGATGACCGCCCCCAGCAGATTGAGGCTGGCCATGGTGCTCCACAGCCCCTTGCGCCCGATCCAGGAGGTGGTGCCGGTCAGCAAGCCGGAGGTGGCAAGGTTGAGGGTGCTCACCGCGGCAAACATGGTGAGCATATTGATGTTGGGCAACAGCCAGTCACCGGCGGTGAGGGGCGCGCCCTGCCACCAGGAGAAGAAGAGCAGCAACAGCGCCGCGCCATACAAGGCCAGCGCCTGCCGCTTGGCGGCCCCCACCAGCCAGGGCCAGGTGAGCAGTGATGCCCCCCAGGCCGCCATGGCCGCAGGCCAGGGGGAGAGTCCCAGATAGAGATGGAGCAGGTTGAGCAGCCACATCCCCAAAATCAGATAACCCGACCAGCGTTTGGCCATCGACTACTCCGGCCGGGAGATCAGAGACACTGATCCATATCCAGTGAAGGCTTGTCGCACTCCGGACGGCCGACGATCTTGGCGGGTACGCCAGCAACCGTGGTATGAGGCGGCACCGGGTTGATCACCACGCTGCCCGCGCCAATTTTGGCACCCACACCCACTTCAATATTGCCGAGCACCTTGGCGCCCGCCCCTATCATCACCCCTTCGCGGATCTTGGGATGGCGATCGCCGCTCTCCTTGCCGGTACCGCCGAGGGTCACGCTCTGCAGGATGGAGACATCATCTTCAATCACCGCCGTCTCGCCCACCACTATGCCAGTGGCGTGGTCGAACATGATCCCCTTGCCGATACGGGCGGCCGGGTGCACATCCACCCCGAACACCACCGAGATCTGGTTTTGCAGATAGAGCGCCAGCGAGCGGCGCCCTTGACGCCACAGCCAGTTGGCGACCCTATAGCCCTGCAGGGCATGGAACCCCTTGAGATAGAGCAGCGGGGTGGAGAAGAGATCGACCGCAGGATCGCGCTCCTGCACGGCGCAGATGTCGGCCGCCACTACCGTCAGCAGCTCGGGCTCGCTGCGCAGGGCCAGCTCGATCACCTCGCGCAGGGCGATGGCGGGCATGGTGGCGCTGTCGAGTTTGTTGGCCAGCTGGAAGCTGAGGGCCGAACGCAGATTCTTGTGATTGAGAATGGTGGAGTGGAAGAAGCTGGCCAGCATCGGCTCCTGGGCCGCCATGCACTCCGCTTCTTGCTGAATTTTGTGCCAGGTTTTGGCAACCAGTTCATCCATGTTGCAGCCTACTGTTGTTCTGGGTGAGGGCTCTGTTGTTCTTTTGTCAGCACCGAGATGGGGTCCATGTGGATGATGACATCCATCCGCTCGAATGCCTGGCGTACCGCCAGCTCGGCTTCATCGGCGATCTGATGGGCCTTGACCAGGGGGATCTGATCATCCAGTTCAAGATGCAACTGTACGAATCGGGTCGGCCCGGATTGACGGGTGCGCAGGTCATGTACGCCGTGTACACCTTCTACGGCACAGCAGAGCGCCATTATTCTCGCTTGTTCTTCCGCTGGCAACTGACGATCGAGCAGCGCCTGCACCGCCTCGTAGCCGATGTGTCCCGCCCCCCACAACAGGAATAGCCCGATCAGGATGGCAAACAGGCCGTCGGCCCAGTACCACCCCTGCCCCGCCAGCACCAGCGCCAGCAAGACACCGGCATTGAGCAGCAGATCGGAACGGTAGTGCAGCATGTCGGCCTTGATGGCCACACTGTTGGTCTTGCGAATGACAAAGCTCTGGAAGCTGACCAGCAGCAGGGTTAGCACGATGGAGCCACCGCTGACCCAGAGACCCGCTTCCAGCCGCAGGATAGGCGCCTGATTGAGCAGGGAGGAGATGCCGTGCATCACCAGCAGCAGGGCGGAGCCGGAGATAAAGGCCGACTGGATGAGGCCCGCCAGCGACTCCGCCTTGCCGTGGCCGAAACGGTGCTCGTCATCGGCGGGGGCAAGCGCATAGCGAATGGCCAGCAGGTTGATGATGGAGGCACTCACATCCATGAAGGAGTCGGTCAGCGACGCCAGCAGGGTCGACGAATCGGTCATCAGCCAGGCGATCAGTTTGCCGATGATCAGCAAGGTAGCGGTGGTGACCGCCGCTATGCTGGCAAAGGTCACCCAACGGGAATATTGTTGATGGCTCAAAACCGGCTTTCCTCTGGCGATGAAAAACTTATTATACCCTGACCCCGGCGTCAGTTTGGCGCGAAAATCTGCGGAATAACACCAGATGAACAGAATACTCCTGGTCGACGACGATCTTGAATTGACCCAACTGCTCACCGAAATTCTGACCCTGGAGGGATTTCAGGTCACGGTCGCCGAGGATGGTGAAGAGGGGCTGCAACGGCTGGCGGAGCAGAGCTTCGATCTGGTGCTGCTGGACGTGATGATGCCCAAGCTCAACGGCTTTGCCATGCTGACCAAGCTGCGCAAGACCCACGACACCCCGGTGCTGATGCTGACCGCCCGCGGTGACAGCCAGGATCGGGTTAACGGTCTGGAAGCGGGCGCCGACGACTATCTGGCCAAGCCATTCGATGACAGGGAGCTGCTGGCCCGGGTTCGCGCCATCCTGCGCCGTACCCAGAGCACCCCGCCCCAGCGCGGCAACTCCTCCGACGAAGTGCACTTCATGGATATCGTGCTGCAACCCGGCCTGCAGCAGGCCCGCTGCGGCGAACAGCTGCTGGAGCTGACCGCCACCGAATTCGGGCTGCTGGAGTGTCTGCTGCGCAATCCCGGCCAGATCGTCAGCAAGAGCCACCTCTCCGAGCAGGTGCTGGGCAAGAAGCTGGAACCCTTCGATCGGGCCATCGACATGCACCTGAGCAACCTGCGCAAGAAGCTGCCGGACCGCACCGATGGCCAGCCCCGCTTCAAAACCGTACGGGGGCGCGGGTACCTGTGGCTAGAGCAAGAATAGAGCGCATCAACTCCCTCAACGGGATCTCGACCCACATCTTCCTCTGGTTCTGGTTCATGCTGCTGGTGATGCTGGCCGCCGTGATCAGCCTGCCGACCCTGGATCCCCGCAACCAGATCCCGCTGCCGACCCACGAAGTGGCGCGGATGCAGAACAACGTGCAGGCCCTGCTCAACGCCGCCGAGCCGGATCAGGATTTCGATCTGGCCAAGGCGATGGACAAGATCGCCATGCTGCCGGTGGATAACGTCTACCTGCGCGACGAGAAGGGGCAGATCCAGTCCACCACCCATCCGCGCAAGTTCGTGGTGCGCTTTATGGTGGATGCCGATGACCCGGCCAATCCCATGCTGGGCAACGAGGATCGCAAGGCGATCGCCGGCCCCTTCCTGATGGAGCACCACGGTCATCGCTATCACGTCTATTTCGGCCTCAATGCCGAGAACCCCTATCTGTTCCTGTTCATTCAGGTGCTAGATCACCCGATCCGCATTCTGGGCATCTCGATGCTGGTCAGCACCCCGCTCTGTCTGCTGCTCGCCTGGCGGCTGACCCGCCCCATCCTGCAGTTGCAGAAATCGGTCTCCCAACTGGCGGCTGGCAATCTGGAGGTACAGATCCCCAACCTGGGACGGGGCGACGAGATCGGCCAGCTGGCGGATAACGTCAGCCGCATGGTGGAGACACTCAAGAGCATGATCCAGAAGCAGAAACAGCTGCTTTCCGATATCTCCCACGAGCTGCGCAGCCCCCTCACCCGGATGCAACTGGCGCAGGCGCTGATCCGCCGCAAGCAGGGTGACAGCGCCGAACTGGCGCGGATCGAATCGGAGATCGGACGGCTGGACAAGCTGATCGGCGATCTGCTGGATCTGTCGCGGGTGCAGCAACATGTTGAGGCCCCCATCGTGCAGCCGCTGGCCGACCTGCTGGAGCCCATCCTAGAAGATGCCATGTTCGAGGCAAACCAGAGCGGCAAACAGCTCAGACAGCCGCCACTGCCTGCCGAGTCGATCCAGATGTGGCCCGAGCTGTTGGCCCGGGCGGTGGAGAACCCCCTGCGCAACGCCCTCAAATATGCCCGCGAGTTCATCAAGGTGGACTGGTATCGGGAGGGACTGGAGTGGGTGATGACAATTCGGGATGATGGCCCCGGGGTGCCTGAAGAGCAGCAAGCTCTGCTGTTCCAGCCCTTCTTCCGGGTCGATGATGCCCGCAACGCCAAGACCGGCGGCACCGGGCTGGGGCTGGCCATCGCCTCAGAGGCGATCCAGCGCCACGGCGGCACCATTGCGGCCAGCAACAATCATCCCACCGGGCTGACCATCACAATCCGCTTGCCCATCGCCTGATCCTTTTCATCCGGACGGGCGCTGGGTATGCTGGCGCCCCTTCTTGGCTTTACATCTCTTTGCAGGAGCTCGTCATGCTCGATATCGTCCTCTACCAGCCGGAAATTCCGCCCAACACCGGCAATATCATCCGGCTTTGCGCCAATACCGGTTACCGGCTCCATCTGATCGAGCCGCTGGGATTTGAGTGGGATGACAAGCGGGTAAAGCGGGCGGGACTCGACTATCACGAATTTGCCGAGGTGAAGCGCTGGCCAAGCTATGAGGCTTTTCTTGCTGCCGTGGCACCCAAGCGGGTGTTTGCCTGCACCACCAAGGGCCGCACCGCGCACTCGGCAGCACAATATGCCCTTGGCGATGCCCTGCTGTTTGGCCCGGAGAGTCGCGGCCTGCCCATCGAGATCATCGAGAGCCTGCCATTCGAGCAGCGGCTACGCATCCCTATGGTGCCCCAGAGCCGCAGCATGAACCTCTCCAACGCGGTGTCTGTGTTCGTCTACGAGAGCTGGCGCCAGCTCGGCTACGACGGCGCCATGTAAGCGCCACCGATGATCAGTGGCGGGCGTCGAGCAGATGCCCGCTGCGCTCCAGCCGCCAGCAAGTGACCCCCAGCGACAGACCGCGCCCCACCATCAGCGCCGCCATCGCCGCCCATAACGCGGCTACGCCCCACGACTGACAGAGCCACCAGATCGGGAAGAAGCCGCCAAACGCGGCCAGCAACATGCTGTTGCGCATCTCCTTCGCCCGGGTCGCCCCGATAAAGACACCATCCAGCAGGAAACACCAGACTGCCAACAAGGGCATGGCGATCAGCCAGGGAAGCTGATGATTTGCCTCCGCCACCACGGCCGGAATGTCGGTGATATAGCCGATAAGGTGGGCACCAAAGAGGGCAAACACCAGGGTAAAACCACTGGCAATGAGGGCGGCCCAGCCCAGATTGAGCACGATGGCCTCCCGCAGTTTCTGCCGATCCCGCTGACCGATGGCTCGCCCTACCATGGCCTCCACCGCATAGGCAAAACCATCGAGCCCATAGGAGATGAGCATCAGGAAGTTGAGCAGCACCGCATTGGCGGCCACCGCCACATCCCCCAGTCGTGCCCCTTGCAGAGTCATGAAGGCGAAGCAGAGCTGCAAACAGAGGGAGCGCAGGAAGATATCGCGGTTGAGGCCGAGCAGCCGCACCATGGGCGCGAACTGCCGCCAGCGCTGCCAGCCATCTTGCCACACCGTCGGCGCCAGTTGCCGCAGCTGACGGCGTACCAGCCAGATACCGACTGCCAGCGCGCAGTAGTCTGCCATGACCGAGGCTGCCGCCACACCCCGCACCTGCCAGCCGAGCCCCAGCACAAACAGGGCATCGAGCGCCATATTGACCAGATTGGTGAGGATCAACATCACCATGGGGCTGCGGGCATCCTGCATCCCCAACAGCCAGCCCATGACCACCAGATTGCAGAGCGCCGCCGGGGCGCTCCAGATCCGTACCGCCACGTATTGACCCGCATAGAGCTGCACCTCGGGCGAGCCGCCACTCAGGGCGATCAGTCGTGGCAACAGGGGGAAGAGCAACAACAGCAGCGCCAGGCCAAGAGCAATGGCCAGCCCCAGCGCCCGCAGCAGGGTATCGAGCTGGGCACGACCGTCGGCGGCGCCGTGCGCCTGCGCCGTCAGGCCGGTGGTCGACATCCGCAAAAAGCCGAGCAGCCAGAAGATGAGGTTGATCAGGGTCGCGCCGACCGAGACGCCCCCCAGAAACCAGGCCTGACCGAGATGACCGATCACCCAGGTGTCCACCAGCCCCAGCAAGGGGGTGGTGATATTGGAGAAAACCATGGGCAGGGCGAGCGCAAAAACAGCGCGGTGGCGAGAGGGATCTCGCCACCAGGGGGCAACAGCTGGAGTCACGCTCAGTGGCCTGTCAGCTTCAGGATGCGGGCGAAGTCAGAGAGCATGGTGGCCATCTGCACCCTGGGCACCTGACCCGGCGCCACCTGCGGGCGGAACACCGCCTGCAGCTTGCCCTTGGGATTGATGAGCACGATGGAAGCGGAGTGATCGATCAGATAATCCTTCTCCCCCTGATTGGCGATGGAGTAGATCAGCCCCAGATTGCGCACAAACGGGAACAGCTTGTCGTGGGGGGCAGTGGCCGCCTTGAACTCGGGATTGAAGAAGGCGGTATAGGTCTTGAGACGGGGAATGTCGTCACGCTGGGGGTCCGCCGAGATAAACACTACCTGACTGTCGGGCGCCATTTTCTTCAGCTGGTCATAGACGGAACGCATATCTGCCAGGGTGGTGGGGCAGATATCGGGGCAGAAGGTGTAGCCGACAAACAGGAAGGTCCAGTGCCCCTTCAGGTTGGCAGGAGTGAACGGCTGGTTGTCCGCATCGGTAAAGGCGAAATCATTGATGTCCCGCCCCGCCGGATAGTAATCGGCCTGTTCCGGCTGCTCTGGCTGCGTGGCGTAAAACACCAGGATCAGACAGGCTGTCAGCAGCAGAAAGAGCAGGGGATAGCGGAGCTTCATCATAACAAGAGACCCTTTCAGTTCGAGGCAGATGGCCAGCAGTGACCGGACAAGAGGGGGGCATTGTACCCCAGCGAGCCACCAAGGTGGTTCAACCTTGTGCAACGCCCTGTCAGGAGTCGACCATTTGGCATAATTAATCGCCAGTTGCGGCCATAAAAAAACCGGCCCCCTCGGGTGCCGGTTATGGATGGATTTGTTTGTCTCTTCTGCTCAGGGGCGAGCGTTGCGTCCCTGCTGCAACATCTTGCCGATGGCCCGCACGCCGATGGGAATCACGGGGGCCAGCCAGCCCTCTTCCCCCTGGCGATCACCGTGACCCCGTTTGAACAGCAATACCAGACGCACCACCTTCTCTTTCGGGCATCCCAGCCAGAGCGTCCAGTGCGAACCACGATGGTGCAGCCAGAGACCGTAAAACCAGGTCATCCGGCTACCTTTGACAAAACGGGTGATTGACGATTCCGCTGGCGCAGCCCCAGCCTCTGAATCCCATGGCGATCTTGATGCCATACCAGTCCTCCTTGACCGACAGGTCATGTTGCTTCGTCGGCCTGAACTGGGAACAGGCCCGTCACGACTATCTGCAACCATTACGAGTGGTCCCCTTTGCCTGACAAGGCTCGGGATCTCCCCACTCCCCCTTCATATCCCGTGAAGGTGTACTGCCCGATTCTCGTTGTTACCGGCCCTCCCGTCCTGCGCATTGCGATGGTCAGAGGGAGGCGCCAAGCCCTGTCTCGGCGACAGGGCACTGATCTGAGCATATATCTGAAATGGATGATTGGTAGCCGGTCGCGCAGGACAAAAATGCCGCCACCGATGATCTGTTTGATATGACAAGGAAAGTGCGCCAGAAACAGCACGGCCTCCCGAAGGAGGCCGTGTGGCAAACGCAGTTGGCGGGGATGATTACATCCAGTCGGCGTTGCGGATCACCCCGACAGCCAGTCCTTCGATGGTGAGCTGCTGGCAGGAGAGGTCCACCTCGATGGGGGAGAGCTCTTCATTTTCCGGCAGCAGCCATACCTGACTGCCCTTGCGCTGGAAGCGCTTGACGGTGACATCCTCATCGAGACGGGCGACCACCACCTGACCGTTGCACACCTCCTGGGTCTTGTGCACAGCCAGCAGATCGCCATCCAGAATGCCGATGTTCTTCATGCTCATCCCCTGCACCCGCAGCAGAAAATCTGCGCGCGGGTGGAACAGGGCGGGATCAACCTGATAGTGACTCTCGATATGCTCCTGAGCCAGGATAGGTTCACCGGCGGCAACCTTGCCGATGAGCGGCAGACCGCTCTCTTCCAGCACCTCTTCCTCTTCGAGCAACAGGCGAATGCCGCGGGACGTGCCCGGCATGATCTCGATGACCCCTTTTTTGGCCAGGGCCTTCAGATGTTCTTCGGCCGCATTGGCCGACTTGAAACCAAGCTTCTGGGCAATCTCGGCACGAGTCGGCGGCATACCGGTCTCGCTCATGTTCACCTTGATCAGCTCCAGCACTTCGGCCTGGCGGGGGGTAAGGGGTTTCATAGAATTGGCACCTGTCTTTTTATACAGCACACTGGCAGTATATACAGTGCAGTGGCCAAGGCAAGGCGCAGCTGACATTTGTCGCGACCAACCCCTCATTTACTGCTGTTTTGATCCTGCGCAGCCGACTCATCGTACCTCTCGGCGACAAGGGGCTGTCGATTTGCTATGCTCACGCCGCATTTTTTTGGAGAGCAGACGCACATGTCCCTAGGACAGAAGATTTCCAGAGCCATCTTGCAATGGCCGGTCAGCGGCTTGGTCAATCACAAGAGCCTGCCGGAAAATCCCATCACAGAACTCAATCTGGATCCGGCCAGACCCATCGTCTATGCCCTGAAAACCAGTTCGATCACCGACCTGATGACCTTGCAGCAGTGCTGCGAGGATCTCGGTCTGCCCGGCCCCTTCACGCCGCTGGAACTGAACGGCCAACTGCTGCCGCGCTATGTCTGTCTGGACCGTCCGCCTCCCCTGTTTGGCAAACGCAGCAAACCGCTCCCCTTCCTGCAGGAGTTCCACCAGCTGCTGGATCTGCACAAGCAGGATCCCGCACTAGATATCCAGGTGGTACCCGTCACCCTGTTCTGGGGCCGCGCTCCGGGTCGGGAAGGGGAAGAAGCCTCCGGCCTCAACATCATCAGCAGCCTAGCGCCGAACCGGCTGAAGAAGGCGCTTATCGTGATCCTCAAGGGTCGCGAGAATCTGGTGCGCTTCTCGCCGCCCCTCTCCCTGCGCTATATGGCGGACAAGCACGGCACCGACGAGGCCATCGCCCACAAGCTGGCACGAGTAGCCCGTACCCACTTCAGCCGCCAGCAGCTGGCCGCCACCGGCCCGAAACTGCCGAACCGCAACCTGCTGTTCAAGCAGTTGCTCGACTCCGCGGTGATCCAGCAGGCGATTGAAGAGGAGGCCCAGCGCGAGGGGATCAGCCTCGAGAAGGCGCAAAAGCGCGCCCATGGCTACATGGACGAGATCGCCTCCAACTTCTCCTACCGGTTGATCCGCCTGGGCGAGAGCTTCCTCGGCTGGCTGTGGAACAAGCTCTACCGCGGTTTGTCGGTCAATGGCGCCGAGAAGGTGCGCCAACTGGCGCAGGAAGGGCACGAGATCGTCTACGTCCCCTGCCACCGCAGCCACATGGACTACCTGCTGCTCTCCTACGTCATCTACCACCAGGGGATGGTGCCGCCCCATATCGCGGCAGGCATCAACCTCAACTTCTGGCCGGCGGGCCCGATTTTCCGCCACGGCGGTGCCTTCTTCATTCGCCGCACCTTCAAGGGCAACCCGCTCTACAGCACGGTATTCCGGGAATACCTCAACCTGCTGTTTGCCAAGGGTTACTCGGTAGAGTTCTTCACCGAAGGCGGTCGCTCCCGTACCGGCCGTCTGCTACCGCCCAAGACCGGCATGCTGGCGATGACCCTGCAGGCAATGATGCGCGGACTGGACAGGCCGGTCACTCTGGTGCCGGTCTATCTGGGTTACGAGCACGTGATGGAGGTGAACACCTACCACAACGAGCTCAAGGGGAGCCGCAAGGAGAAAGAGAGCTTCCTGCAGGTGCTCGGCATCCTGCGCAAGCTGCGCAACTACGGTCGTGGCTTCGTCAACTTCGGCGAGCCGCTGACCCTCAACAGCTACCTGAGCGAACATATCCCCGACTGGAAAAAGCACATCGGGGAAGAGGAGCGTCCGGAGTGGATGGCGGGCACCGTCAACAATCTGGCCGAACTGCTGATGACCCGCATCAACGGCGCTGCCGCGGTCAATGGGCTGACCCTGAGCGCGCTGGCGCTGCTGGCCGCCGAGCGTCACGCCCTGACCCGCGACGAGTTGCAGGCCCAGCTCAACACCTATCTGGATCTGCTCAAGGCGGTGCCCTACAGCCCGCAGAGCACCATTCCGGATGAGGATGCCAAGACCCTGCTGGATCAGGCGATGGAGCTCAACAAGTTCGAGGTGAGCGAGGACAAGCTGGGGCAGATCATCAGCCTGGACCGCTATCAGGCGATCCTGCTGACCTACTACCGCAACAACATCCTCCACCTGTTCGCCATGCCCTCTCTGGTGGCGGCACTGATCGAACGGTGCGAGGGGATCTCCCGCAGCGAGATCATGGCCCGCTGCATCGACATCTATCCGCTGCTCAAGACCGAGCTGTTCCTGCGTTATGAAGAGGATGAGCTGCCGGCGCTGGTCGATAGCCTGCTCGACGCCCTGCAGTCCCAGCAACTGATCGAGACCCGTGATGGCGGCTACTGGGTCAATCCGGCCAACCAGATGCGCCTGCTGCTGCTGGCGGAGAGCATTCAGGAGACCCTGCAACGCTACGCCATCGTGCTGACCCGGGTACTGGCCCAGCCTCACATCGAGGCGGAGCAGCTGGAAGCGGATGGCCTGATGATGGCAGAGCGCCTCGGCACCCTGCACGGCATCAACGCCCCCGAGTTCTTCGACCAGAAGCTGTTC
>NZ_QAJD01000104.1:22196-26227 GCF_003061465.1 Aeromonas sp. HMWF017 | reverse complement strand
GATCCACACCTTGCGCAAAGAGGGTTACCTCTCCCCCGAGTGCAAGCCGGATCTCGGTCGCTTCCAGGCGCTGGCCGACAACATAGTGCCGCTGTTGAGCAACAAGATCCGCCGTACCATTCAGGCGGGCAACCAGCTCTAATCTGCAACGCAAACAAAGAAGGCCGCATCATGCGGCCTTCTTTTTTATCAGGATTTGTGCGGGATAAGTCACGCCAGCAGGTAATCGAGCACCAGACCGGCAAACACCAGCGCCCCCACATAGTTGTTGTTGAGAAACGCCTGGAAACAGGCTTCCCGTTGCCGCTCGCGAATGAGCTGCTGCTGATAGACAAACAGCACCGCCGCCCCCAGCAATCCCCAGTAATACCAGCCCCCCAGCGTCATCAGCTGCCCGACCGCCAGCAACAGCAGCAGCGTCGAGAGTTGCAGTACGCCGATGATCCGCTTGTCATAACGGCCAAACAGGATGGCGCTGGATTTAAGGCCGAGCTTGAGATCGTCATCCCGATCCACCATGGCGTACTGGGTGTCGTAAGCCACCGTCCAGAGCAGGTTGGCGAAGAAGAGCAGCCAGGCCACCAGCGGCAGGGCATCCGCCTGCGCCGCATAGGCCATCGGGATCGACCAGGAGAAGGCCATCCCGAGCACCAGCTGAGGGTTCGAGATAAAGCGCTTCATGAAGGGGTAGCTCACCGCCAGCAGCAGGCCGACAAACGACAGACCGATGGTGAGCGGATTCATGGTCAGCACCAGCGCAAACGAGATAAGCGCCAGCACGAAGAAGAGCGCCAGCACCTCCCACGGTTTGACTCTGCCCGTGGGCAAGGGGCGACTAGCGGTGCGTTTGACGTGGCCATCGAAGTTGCGATCCGCATAGTCGTTGATGACGCACCCGGCCGAGCGCATCAGAAAGACCCCGACCACAAATACGGTCAGCACCCAGAGATTGGGCATGCCACCGGCGGCCAGCCAGAGCGCCCACAGGGTTGGCCACAGCAGCAGCAGAGTGCCTATGGGTTTGTCGACGCGGGCCAACTGCATGTAGGCAAGTCCCCGCTCCTTGGTTAACAGATTCACTCCAGCTCCTTGTCACAGACGAGAGAGGGCAGAAACAGCTCGTGCACCAGCAGTGGCCACTGCCCCAGAAACAGACGGGAACGACGCCCCCAGACAGTGGCGGCCGGGCAACGGGGATTGGCGGCAATATCGAAACGGGCCAGCTGCAGATGATCGCGGCGGGCAGGCTCATGGCCAAATACCCGCTCACCCAGCGGCTGCTCGCCAAGCTCGGCAATGCCGCTCCCTTGCAATGCGTCATCGGCAAACAGGGTCCAGCCCAGCACGGCGGGCCCACGATCCCCGTGCAGGATCACCTCGCGGCAGGTACCGGCCGGCGAGGCCGAATCCACCAGCCACTGCTCATCGGCAGTAAGGGCGACCGGGTGATTGCCCAGCCACTCCACCGAAAAGTGGCGATTGTGCTGACGCAGCCGCCGGGTCATGGAGCCGGGCTCCAGCAGCCAGGGGCGCAAGCTGGCGGGCAATTCAAAACATTCGGGGGCCAGCCACCCGCTTAACGGCGTGAGGGGAACAGTCAACTCGGACTTCACAGCTTCACCATCCAGAGATTTCCGTGTTCAGGTTAAAATCCGGTTTATTATCCGTAAATCAATAGCGAAATGTAAGAACATCCGTGCTTGACGGCCCCGATGGCAACATCAAAAATGGGTTATCTCTTGCTGATGAGCCATCTATATGAAGATCTTCAAAATTCTGCTGGTGTTGTTACTGAGCTGTGGTGCGCTGCATGTGCAGGCCTCATCCGAAGAAGAGCCGCCCGCAGAGGGAGAAGAAGCGGCCGCGGCCGCCAAACCGGGCTTCTCCTACCACGCGCTCGATCCCGACATCATCACCAACTATCTGAGCGATGGCAAAACCCTCGGCTATATCCGGGTCACGGTAGAGCTGATGGCGGAGAACGAGGCCGATCTCAAGCTGCTGGAGCAGCATGACCCGCTGATCCGCGATACCATCATCCGCCTGATGGGCAGCAAGAGCGCCGAGCAGATCAAGTCCTTGGTCAGCCGCGAAGAGTTGCGCAAGGAGTGCGAGACCAAGGTCAACGAACTGCTGGTGAAAGAGACTGGCAAGAAAGCGGTGCGCGAGCTTATCTTCACCAAGTTCCTCTACCAGTAATCCCTCCCGAAACAATCGCTTATTGGCATATCGGCCAATAAGCGAGCTTTGCCGGTTTATTCGAAATGAAAATCGATTACAATACGACCGTCAAGTCGTAGAGGTAGTCGTTATGGGCAGCAAAACCCTGTGTGAATGGCGCCGTCACGAGATCCCCACCGATCTCAAGGCGTTGCGCAAGATAGTCCGCAAACCCAAGTTTGTCTGCAGCAAGTGTGCCCGCAGTGCCAATGACAAGGGTTACCTCTGCCAACCGCTGCGTTTGAAAGAAGAGTAATTTTCCACTCTAACCGCCGTTCAAAGAGGACCTTGCTAGATTTCATCCTTTACAAGTCTGGCGTAGTACTGCTCAAGCTCGGTGGTCACCTGACGTAATTTCGAGTCTAGGTCTACCTGTCTTGCCCAGACAGCTTCCATCCCACTGGGACTTTGGCGGAGTACTTCGGCCATTTGTGCTTGATTCTGCATCAGTTCGAGATAGTGAGCTCGAAAAGACAACAAAGCATTCAGGCGTCCCATATTATTGGCTCGCTCTGCCTCTTTAGCTGATTTCCGCGCATACCATACCGCCACAACAGCGATGAATCCCGCAACCAATGAGATCACGTCACTGATAGAGATAGCGATATTCTCCCCAATCTCAAATATCATTGATCGGTCCACCCCTGACGCCCCTGTTCGAACAATCTGCGCGCCTGGATATCATTCGGGCAAACGCCCCGATACTCCTCGCCGGAACGGCCAGCCAGATAGAGATGCTCGGGGCGGCAATACCATGCCAATCCCTTCTGATGTCCCTGCTTCCACAGTTCGGCATCCACCTTCTTGCCACACTGGCCCTGATGGAACTCGATCCGCTCGGTGGTGAAGCCCAGCTTGCCATCCGCCTCCCCCACCTCACTCCATACCTTCTCGCAGGGATCATCGTTGGAGACACAGCCACCCAGCAGGGCAGCCAACAATATGATGGTGAGTCGCATAGTCATCCTTGAGCGTCATTTGGACAGTTCATTCTACCCAGCGGCCCGCCCCTGACCAAGGACGAACGCTCAACCATGTGAGCGCGGCAAAAAAATCAGGCGGGCCCAAAGCCCGCCTGTTCGTTCAATGCCGTGGTTCACTGGTCATCGAAAGTGTCATCATCCTGCCAGCTTTCATCTTCCCACTGATCCAGCTCTTCTTCCCAGGAATCCGGCTCCCAATCATCATCAGAGGAGTCGTAATCCGGCTTGTGTCCACCCATCTTCACTCTCCTTGGATAGTTCACCCGCACTCCAATTTTATCCGGAATTGTCGGGCTCGCCAGTTAGAGAGAGTTCAAAGTTTGACCAGGGTGCGACCGGCGATCTGGCCTTGCGTGATGGCCTCGGCGGCCTCCACTACCTGCTCCAACCCAATCTCGGTGACCGCCTGTTCAAAGAAGCTGGCAGGAAGATCCCGTGCCAGTCGCTGCCACGCCAGTTGACGACGTTCAAATGGGCACATCACCGAATCGACCCCCTGCAGTCGCACATTGCGCAGGATAAAAGGCATCACACTGGTCGGCAGATCGAAACCACCCGCCAACCCACAGGCTGCCACGGCGCCGCCATAGTTCATCTGGGCCAGCAACTTGGCCAGCATCTGACTGCCAACGGTATCGATGGCACCGGCCCACAGCTGCTTCTCCAGCGGTTTGGCGGGCACCAGCAGTTCGCTGCGCGGCACGATACGGCTGGCACCCAGTGCGGTCAGCAGGGCGCCCTGCTCTTCCGGACGACCGGTCAGCGCCGCCACCTGATAGCCAAGGGCCGCCAGCAGGGCAACCGAGGTGGAGCCCACACCGCCTGCCG
>NZ_QAJD01000104.1:4874-22175 GCF_003061465.1 Aeromonas sp. HMWF017 | reverse complement strand
CCGATGCACATGGCCTGGCGCTCATCCAGCCCGGCGGGCAACGGCACCAGCCAGTCCCCCTTGACCCGCGCCTGTTCGGCCATGCCGCCCCAGTACCCTTCGCCCACGCCCCAACCGGTCAGCACCACCTTGTCGCCGGGCTGATAGCGGCTGTCGGCAGATTCGAGCACGGTACCGGCGAAGTCGATGCCGGGCACCAGCGGCCACTGGCGCACTATCTTGCCTTTGCCGGTGATGGCCAGCCCGTCCTTGTAGTTGATGGAGCTGTAAGCGACCGCTACCCGCACTTCACCTTCCGGCAACTGGCTCTCGGCCAGCCGGGTCAGAGTCGGTACAGTCTTGCCGTCTTGGTTTTCCAGTAACAGAGCCTTGAACATGGTTGCCTCTTTGATGACGTGTGAAACGGGGATCAGCTGCTTTGACGCTTTTGCAGTTGAAAATCGAGAGCCAGTGCGGTGCTCATCATGGGTTCAGTCGTTCTCCAGCGCAGTGAGGCAGTGCGAGAGGGTACGCGCCAGCGCTCCCTGATTGCGCAGCACCACGGCGCGGGCCTGCTCCCCCATCTCGCGGCGGGTGTTGCCGTCGGCAAACAGCTGGCTCACCTGCTCGCCCAGCTCGGCGGCATCGGCCACGATGGCAGCGCCCCCCTGAGCCACCAGCTGGCGGGTGATGTCGCTGAAGTTGAAGTAGGCAGGGCCGGTCAGGCAGGGCTTGCCGAGCGCTGCCGGTTCCAGCAGGTTGTGACCGCCCACCTTGACCAGACTGCCACCGACGAAGGCCACATCAGCCGCCGCCAGCATCAGCGGCAACTCGCCCATGGTATCGCCGAGATAGACCTTATCCTCGGCACTCACCGCAGCACCATCAGTGCGCCGCACGCAGCCATAAGGGGCGCACAGCTCGGCCACCCGATCGAACCGCTCGGGGTGGCGCGGCACCAGAATGAGCAGCGCAGCGGGATGGCGTTTGAGCAGCAGATCGAAGGCGGCCAGCACCTGCTCGTCCTCACCCAGATGGGTGCTGGCGGCGATCCAGACCGGCCGATCTGTCCCCAGCTGCTGGCGCAGGGCGCGACCTTTGGCCTGCACCTCGTCACCAAACTGGATATCGAACTTGATGGAGCCGGTCACCGCCAGCCGCGAACGCTCGATGCCGAGGCGGGCGAAGCGGTCGGCGTCATCCTGATGCTGGCAGAGCAGATGGGTCAGCGGCCGGCTCAGGGCATCGAAGGCGCCGTGGAAGCGGGCATAACGCTGGCAGGAACGCTCGGAGAGGCGGGCGTTGATGATGGTCACCGGCAGGTGGCGCGCCTCGCAGGCGGCCAGCCAGTTCGGCCACAGCTCGGTCTCCATCACCCAGAGCGCGCGCGGCTTGAAGGTGTCGAGAAAGGCGGCAATGGCCCAGGGGTAGTCGAGCGGCGCGTAGCGATGGATCACCAGATCCCCCAGCTTGGCAGCCTGATCGGCGCCGGTGCGGGTGGTGGTAGTGAGCAGGATCGGCAGATCGGGCCGCTCCGCCTTGAGGGCGCGAATGAGCGGCGTGATGGCCAGCGTCTCCCCCACGCTCACCGCATGGATCCAGAGCGGCGCCTCCTGTCCGGTGGCGGGCAGCCGCCCGAGATGCTCGGCCCAGCGCTTGCCAAAGCCGGGCTTGCCTTTCTTCGGCTTGTAGAGGGCCAGCAGCGCCAGCGGCAATCCCAGATGGATCAACAGGTTGTAGAGCAGACGGTAGGGCATCTTACTGACTCTGCTCCAGCTTCTTGCAGGCATCGACCACCTGCTCCGGCGCCAGGTCGATCAGGCACTTGAGATGGCCGAACTTGCAGGTGCGCTTGAAGCAGGGGCGACACTCGATGTCGGTGTGAACGATCTCGACCCGATCCGCCAGCGGCGGGGTGTAGAGCGGCGAGGTGGAGCCATAGACGCCCACCAGCGGCCGGTTGAGGGCGGCGGCGATGTGCATCAGGCCGGAGTCGTTGGAGATGACCCGGCTGGCCAGCGCCATCAGATCGATCGCCTCGTGCAGGCTGGTCTTGCCCGCCAGCACGTGGCAGTTGGGGCGAGTCAGCAGGTTGACCCGATCCCGGATGGTATTGGCTACCGGCACATCCTTGTTGGAGCCGAAGATCCACACCTGCCATCCTTCGTCCAGATGCTGCTGGGCCACCACGGCGTAGTGTCCCTCCGGCCAGCGCTTGGCCGGGCCAAACTCGGCACCGGGACAGAGCACCAGCACCGGGCGGGCGCGATCCAAACCCAGCCGCTCCAGCGCCTTGCTCTGGTTGATCAGATCGACGTGGAGCGCCGGGTGCGGAATGGTCGGGATATCGGCCCGGCTCTTCATCTGCGCCTTGGGATAGGCGAGCGCCAGATAGCCCTCCACCATCAGCGGAAAAGCAGACTTGTTGCTGCGCAGGTCGTTGAGCAGACCGTAGCGGCTCTCGCCCTTCCAGCCGGTACGGACCGGAATGCGGGCAAACCAGGGGATCAGCGCCGATTTCATGGAGTTGGGCTGGACGATGGCCTGATCGTACTTCTCGGCGGCCAGCTGCTTGCCGAGGCGGCGGCGCGCCACCAGTTTGAAGTCACCGTGGCCAAGGGGCATGGTGATCGCCTTGTCCACCTCCGGCATCCGCTCCAGCAGGGCACAGCACCAGGCGGGGGCCATCACGTGCAGCTCGCTCTCGGGATGGTTGGCCTTGATCGCCTTGTAGAGACTCTGGGACATCACCATGTCGCCGACCCAGGAGGGGCCGATCACCAATATTTTCATTACGCGTCTTCTCTCGGGTCTGGCCCGGCGGTTAATCATCACTGGGCGAGATTATGCCCCAAGAATGACTGGATAAATAACAGAAGATCCTTACCTACCCGCCCTGACAGGGGAGACCAGCCGCCACCCGGGTCATGCCCCGGCCACGCTTTTAGGCTAGAATGGGCGCCAATTCGAGCATGTCCCGCCAGACGGGCAACAACCGAGAGCCCCATTTCGTGAAAAAACCGACTCTGGCTGCCGTTCTGATCGTCAAGAATGAAGCCGACAACCTGCGCAAGTGCCTCGCCTCCCTCGACGGACTGGTGGACGAGATCGTCATTCTGGACTCAGGCAGTCAGGACGAGACCCCGGCCATTGCCGCCGAGTTTGGGGCACGTTTCTTCGTCAACGCCAAGTGGCCCGGCTTTGGCAAACAGCGCCGGCTGGCCCAGTCCCATGTGCAATCCGACTGGGTGCTGTGGCTGGATGCCGACGAGCGGCTCACCCCCGAGCTGAAAACCGCCATCGCCAACGTGATGGCCAATCCGGCCAGCGACACCATCTACTCGCTGCCGCGCCTCTCCTGGGTCTTTGGCCGCTTTATCCGCCATAGCGGCTGGTATCCGGATCGGGTGCTGCGCCTCTATCCCAAGGCACTCACCAGCTACAACGAAGCGCTGGTGCACGAGAAGGTGGAGGTGCGCGCCAACATGAAGATCGTCAACCTCTACGGCGACCTGCACCACTTTACCTATCGGGATCTGGAGCACTATCTGGTCAAATCGGCCGGTTATGCCCGCGCCTGGGCCGATCAGCGCACCGCTCGCGGCAAGAAGGGCTCCCTCAGTCAGGGGCTGATGCATGCCGTCGGCTGCTTCATCAAGATGTACCTGCTCAAGGCGGGCTTCCTCGATGGCAAGCAGGGGTTGCTGCTGGCGATCCTCTCCGCCCACTCCACCTTCGTCAAATACGCCGACCTCTGGGTGCGCCAGCAACCGCAGCAGCCGGAATAGCGCCGTACCCCACCGCAAGTTCGTCAATTCGCCCCTTGTTCCAGCGGAACAAGGGGCGAATTGCATGGCGGCAGATCGGGCAGAGCCCTTGCAGGGCGCGCAATGGCCATGACGGAGGGCGACAGGGGTTAGCTCGATCGCTATAAGCTGAATTTATGGGTTTTGCTTAAATGACCCAACTCCAGCTTATACCGGCAGGAACCGTGTCAGAGGGGCGTAAAAGGGCTGTCGGGAGCAATGTCCGATCTGCAGCACTGTCAGCTGCGATCATCACCATACAAAGCAGGGCCCCGCGGGGCCCTGTCTGCATTGCTGCATAGGTTATTTGCGCCAGAAGGGCGCCGCCCAGCGGGCCATCTCCGGCACCATGGCCTTGGGATCGAGCTGGCTCATATCCTCCGGGTGGTCGCTGTCCTCGGGCGGGCTGAAGGCGAGGTGACGCCCCTCGCTGTTGAGGGGCTTCCAGCGTAGCGGGGTGGCGGAGCGGCGCATCGGGAAGAAGCCGATGGTCGGCACGTCGAGCGCCCCGGCGATATGGAGCGGGCCGGTACTGCCGGCGATAAACAGGGCGGCGTTGGCCAGCACCTGACAGAACATCGGCAGACCGTCGCTGGAACGGTAGATCCAGCCATTGCCGCCGTGGGCCAGCAGCTCGGCCGCCAGCTGTTCGGCCATCTTCTCCTCACCCGGACCTGCGGTCAGCACACACTGCAGCTCGGGGCAGGCCTGATTGAGCTTGATGATGATGCGGGCGTACTGCTCGATGGAGAGGTTGTTGGCAGACCCACCGCTACCGGCATGCACCATCAGCCAGGGGCGGCTGGCATCGAGCTTGAGCTTGGCCGCCAGCTGTTCGCGCACCTGTAGCAGGGTCTCGTCATCGAACTGCAGGAAGGGGGTCTTGGGCTCCACCACGGCCACCTGTTGATCGGCCAGGAAGCGGCGGATCAGCTCCAGGTTGTACTCGGACTCCGGCTTCTGGGAACGGGAGCGGCGTTGCACCAGTCGCTGGTTGTAGAGCACCTGCGCCAGCTTGGTCGCCGGGGCCAGCCGATAAGGGATGTGTGCCTTCCACACCAGCATGGCGTTGCGGGAGTTGGAGAAGAGGCAGATGGACGCGTCGAACGCCGCCGCCTTGATCCGCGCCAGCAGCGCTCGCTGTTGCTCCTTGTCGGCCCGCACGCCCGGATCGATGATCACCTCGTCAATCCAGGGGCAGAGCCGGGCCAGCGGCGCCGTGTAGGCCGGAACCAGGGCAGTCACATGACACTCCATGGAGCCTTTGAGCATGGCGAAGCTAGGCCACGCCAGCATGAAGTCACCAATCTTGTCATTGCGAACGACCAGAATACGTTTCATAAAAAATCCCTTTGCTCCCTGTCACCAATGCAAGGAGGCTTGATGCGCGATGGCGTATTCTTGCCTGATGCACTGCTATTCTCAAGCGACGACCTTATAATGCGACCAAATTTCCAGGTTGCAGGACCACAAAGATGACTACCAGGGTAATTTATCCCGGGACATTTGATCCCGTTACCAATGGCCACGCCGATCTGATCGGCCGCGCCGCCAAGCTGTTTGACGAGGTGGTGGTCGGGGTCGCCAACAGCCCGAGCAAGCGCCCGCTGTTCGATCTGGCAGAACGTGTCCAGCTTGTCCAGCAAGTGACCAGCACGCTTCCCAACGTCAAGGTGGTGGGCTTCTCCGGCCTGCTGGTCGATTTCGCCAAAGAGCATCAGGCCAACGTGCTGATCCGCGGCCTGCGCGCCGTCTCCGACTTCGAGTACGAGTTCCAGCTGGCCAACATGAACCGCCGCCTGATGCCCACGCTTGAGAGCGTCTTCCTCACCCCGGCGGAGGAGAACTCCTTTATCTCCTCCACCCTGGTGAAAGAGGTGGCGCTGCACGGTGGCGACATTCGTCAGTTTGTCGATCCCGTGGTGGCCCAGGCCATCGCAGCCAAACAGAAAGGGTGATCCCCTTCCACACTCGCCATTCCCAACGGCAACTACGAACAAGGGCTACCCGCGGGTAGCCCTTGTTGTATCTGTCTCGCTATGGAGACGTCAGCCTGCTTGCCGGTTACTGACGGGCAAACCGCTCATTCATCTCCTGCACCAGCAGATCGAGCCACTCGTAGCGGCGCCGATACATGGCCCGCTTCTTGGAAGCGATCTCCTCCAGCGGCTTGCGCGGCTGGGCTTGCAGGGCGACGAAGTTGGCATCCACATCCCGGGCGTCGAACTCCTGCCACAGCTCGTCATAATCGGCCTGCAAATTGGCTTTCTGCTCGCTGCTGTAGCGCTTGGCCTGAAACACGTGGGCCCGCTTGCGCACCGCCAGCACCTCCGCCGCCCCCATGCTCTGCGCCAGTTGCAGCACCAGCTGCACCAGCAGGGATTTGGGCCGCAGGCCGTGCCCCTCTTTGGTCAGCTCGCGCACCCGATCCTGAGCATTGTCAACCGCAGGCTCCGGCCCCTGCATGGAGCCGATCATCAGAATCAAACGATCCACACTGCCCGCCAGCGAAAAGGCACAACTATAGAGGCGCTGCCCCTCTCCGTTGACGATAGAGAGGGCCAGCTCGGCCTCGCGGCGGAAGGTGCCATCGTGGCGCAGCAGAATGCGGCAGCCGCTCTGGGGATAGTGCCCCAGCGCGATCCCCTCGCCCAGATAGAGCGAGTCGATCAGCTGCGGGTAGCACTCCAGCAGCAACCGATAGTGATTTTCCAGCATCTCGGCCCGTTGACGGGCGCTGGCACAGGCGAAGCGATAGGGACGCATCGGCTTGTCGAGCAACTCGGGATAGACCGCTGGCAGCGCCTTGAGCGAGTCGCACTGAAACAGGCTGAAGACCCGGCTCAGCGACTTGCGGTAGAGCAGGCTGCGCAGCACAAACTTGCCGCGATTGAAGGTTTTCCGGTCACATCCCTCGGGGTAGAGGAAGCGGGCCATGGATTTTGCGCAATAGCGCTCCTGCCGGGATAAATATTCCCAGTCTATTGATTTAACTGTCATTTTTATATTCTCAAACCGCCTGAACGGTCGGGATACTAGTGACAGCTGTGCAAATCTTCAACAGAGTGGAAATACACTGTTACAACTTCCCCCGGATCGGGGCAAAAAGTGCGCTCAGCGCTGGCAATGACTGCAAAAAACCGTGGTGCGCTGGCCCATTCTTGTCTCGGTCAGCAGGGTATGACAGTGGAAACAGGGCTGACCGCCACGGCCATAAACCTGCAACTGCTGCACGAAATAGCCCGGCTTGCCATCGGCACTGGTGAAATCCTTCAGAGTAGTGCCGCCCTGGCGAATCGCCTCGGCCAACACCCGCTTGATCTCGGCCACCAGGGTTCCCAGCCGCTCGGCACTGATATTGCCCGCCGCCCGTTTGGGATGAATGCCGGCAGCATAGAGCGCCTCGTTTGCGTAGATGTTGCCCACCCCGACCACCACCTGATTGTCCATCAGGAACTGTTTGATGGCGGTGCTGCGTCCCTTGGCGCGCTCACGCAGGTAATCAGCACTGAAGGCATCGGTGAGCGGCTCGGGCCCCAGCTTGGCGAGCAGCGCATGGGCTTCGGCCGGTTCGCGAGTCCAGAGCAGGGCGCCGAAGCGGCGCGGATCGTTGAGCCGCAGCAGTTTGCCATTCTCCAGCTCGATATCCACGTGGTCGTGCTTCTCGACCGGGGTGCCGATATCCAGCACCCGCAGGCTGCCGGACATCCCCAGATGAAGGATGGCGGTGCCGAAATCGGTCTCCAGCAGCAGGTATTTGGCACGGCGACGCACCCGATGGATGGTGAGATCCACCAGCTCCTGAATTTCACCGGGGATCGGCCAGCGCAGGCGGCCATCCCGCACCACTACACGCGTCACCTTGATACCGGTGAGCCAGGGGGAGATCCCCTGACGACTGACTTCAACTTCTGGCAATTCGGGCATTGGCACCTCGCAAGGAAAAGGAACTCAGGGAGCAGGACGCAGCAGATCGCGATACTGCTCGGCAGTGAGGGCGAGCCAGAGACCGGAGGGCAGCTGAGCGCCATATTGGCCGCTGTTCTGATAGAGGCCGATCTCGACCGGATCGCTCTGGCCGGCAATCCACACCTTGATGGCCACCGGGGTGCCGCGCACCACCTCGCCGGGGGGCAGCAACCAGCTCTGCCAGCGCGCCAGACGGGCATCCAGCTGAGCCGTGTCGAGCCCCAGATCCGGCACGCTGCGCCAGCCCTGACCGATCCGCTCAATCTGCCAGCTCGGCCCCTGCCAAGTGAGCACTACGGACGCATCCGGCAACAAGGGGCGAGCCCGCTTGGCGCTGTTCTCCTGCTGGGCAGTCTCCATACGATGCAACAGGGTGATCACGATCAGCACCACCACAATGATCACGTTATTCCAGCCTTTGCGGCTCAATTTGAACATGGCAAGCCTCCCTTTGGACCGGCAGTGTACTGAATTCGGCGCATAAAAAAACCCGGCACGAAGCCGGGTTTTTGGGAATGCAGCATCAAGTAATTACTTGATTTTGCCTTCCTTGTAGATCACATGCTGACGAACAACGGGATCAAACTTTTTGATCTCCATTTTTTCGGGCATGGTGCGCTTGTTTTTGGTAGTGGTATAGAAGTGACCAGTACCGGCGCTGGAGTTCAGGCGAATTTTCTCGCGAATACCTTTAGCCATGATCTAATTCCTTATACCTTAACACCGCTGGCGCGCAGTTCAGCCAGAACCACTTCAACGCCACGCTTGTCGATGATACGCATGCCTTTTGCGGATACGCGCAGGCTTACGAAGCGTTTTTCACTCTCAACCCAGAAACGGTGAGTGTGCAGGTTCGGCAGGAAACGACGCTTGGTGGCGTTGTTAGCGTGCGAACGGTTGTTACCAACTGCCGGGCGCTTGCCGGTTACTTGGCATACTCTAGACATGTCAGTCTCTCCAAATCTTACTTCATTGCTCGAGCAAATATCTGCCCCGCTGGCCTTCGATTGCGGGGCAAACAGAAGGCGGCATTTTATACAGCATCCGTGATCAAAGATCAACTAATACGGTGCCAGAGCACAGTTATAGCCAACCGCGCTCGGCAAAAGAAACCGTGATGCCATCACCGATCACCAAGTGATCCAGCACTCTGATATCGATCAGGGCCAAAGCGGCCGTGATCCGATCCGTGATCTGGCGGTCGGCCCTACTGGGCTCGGCGACGCCGGACGGGTGATTATGCGCCAGAATCACCGCGGCTGCATTATGTTTGAGCGCGATCTGCACGATTTCTCTTGGCCAGACGCTTGCCGAATCGATGGTGCCGAAAAAAAGCTCAACAAATTGAATGACTCTGTGCTGATTATCGAGCAACAGCAGGGCAAACACTTCCCTCGGTCGATCCCGCAGCTGAGCCTGCAGATAGTCCCGGGTCAACTGGGGCGAGGTGAGCGCATCGCCCCGTTGCAACTGCTCGGCCAGATGGCGTCTGGCCATCTCCAGCACCGCCTGCAACTGGGCATATTTGGCCGGGCCAAGGCCGTGCGCCTCGCAGAATGCCCGTTGATCCGCCCCCAGCAAACTGCGTAAAGAGCCGAATTGATTCAATAGATTACGTGAAAGATCCACTGCACTCAGGCCATTGACGCCGGTGCGCAAAAAGATGGCGAGCAGTTCGGCATCGGAAAGCGCCGCAGGCCCCTGACGCAGCAGCTTCTCTCTGGGGCGTTCATCTTCTGGCCACTCTTTGATGCTCATTTGTCTCTCCCTCATCCCTGTTGAGAAAAAACATAGCAAAAAATTGCGCGCGCCCGACCACACCCCTTGATGCCAACCCCTGTCGTCATCCATTGCCTGTGGTATCTTAGCCGACCAGTCAGAATGAGCCGGATAGAGAAACAGCAGATGAGATTGGCCGATAAACGCATCCTGTTGGGTGTCAGTGGCGGGATCGCCGCCTACAAGAGTGCCGAGCTGGTACGCCGCCTGAAAGATCAGGGCGCCGAAGTGCGGGTGGTGATGACCCGCTCCGCCAAGGAGTTCATCACCCCGCTGACCCTGCAGGCGGTCTCCGGTCATCCGGTGGCCTACAGCCTGCTGGACCCCTCTGCCGAGGCGGGCATGGGCCATATCGAGCTGGCCAAGTGGGCCGATCTGGTGCTGATCGCCCCCGCCAGCGCCAACCTGATGGCGCGGATGGCCGCCGGCATGGCCGACGAACTGCTGACCACCCTCTGTCTGGCCACTCCGGCGCCCATCGCGCTGGCACCAGCAATGAACCAGCAGATGTATCTCAACGCCGCGACCCAGGCCAACCTCAAGACCCTGGCCAGCCGCGGCATTCTGCTGTGGGGACCGGATGCCGGCAGCCAGGCCTGTGGCGATGTGGGCCCGGGCCGGATGCTGGATCCCCTCGAACTGGTGGATCGCTGCTGCCAGCAGCTGGCCGCCGAGCCCTTGCTGGCAGGCGTCAAGCTGCTGCTCACCGCAGGTCCAACCCGCGAGGCACTGGATCCGGTGCGCTACATCAGCAACCACAGCTCCGGCAAGATGGGCTTTGCCATCGCCCGCGCCGCCCGCGAAGCAGGCGCAGAGGTTACGCTGGTGAGCGGCCCGGTGACGCTGGCTACGCCTGCTGGCGTGACCCGTGTCGATGTGGAGAGCGCGGAGCAGATGCATCAGGCGGTGATGAGCCGGGTGGGCGAGTGCGACCTCTTCATCGGTTGCGCGGCCGTGGCCGACTACCGTCCTGAGCAGGTAGCCAGCCAGAAGATCAAGAAGACCGGCGACAACGACCAGATGGTGGTGAAGCTGGTGAAAAACCCCGACATCATCGCGGCCGTCGGTGCCCTTTCAGACAAACCCTTCACCGTCGGATTTGCCGCCGAAACCGTGGATGTGGAACAATACGCCCTCGACAAGTTGCAGCGTAAGCGGCTGGACATGATCGCCGCCAACGATGTGTCCCGCGAGGGGCAAGGCTTCAACGCCGATGACAACGCCCTGATCGTGTTCTGGCAAGGGGGCCAGGCCCCGCTGCCGCTGGCCGACAAGCTGACGCTGGCCCGTCACCTGATCGCCCTGATTGCACGCCACTACCGGCACTGAGCGTCCCGAAAGAACAAGACTCACGGCGCCCCGCCTGCCAAGAGGGGCGCCAATACAAGATCCAACTGAAAAAGCGATTCATGACTACACAAATTGAACTGAAGATTCTGGATGCCCGTATCGGTACCGAGTTCCCGCTGCCCGCCTACGCCACACCGGGCTCTGCCGGTATGGATCTGCGTGCCCTGCTGGATGCGCCGCTGACTCTGGCTCCGGGTGATACCACCCTGGTGCCGACCGGTCTGGCCATTCACATCCAGGATCCGGGTCTGTGTGCCACCATCCTTCCCCGCTCCGGCCTCGGCCATAAGCACGGCATCGTGCTGGGCAACCTAGTCGGTCTGATCGATTCCGATTACCAGGGTCAGCTGATGGTTTCGGTCTGGAACCGCGGCAAAGATGAGTTCACCATGCAACCCGGCGAGCGCATCGCCCAGCTGGTGATCATGCCGGTAGTTCAGGCCAGCTTCCAACTGGTCGATGAGTTCAATCAGAGCGAACGGGGTGAAGGCGGTTTTGGTTCTTCTGGTCGCCAATAACAGACCACACCAGCCTGATGTGGCGGTGCCTAATAACAGAATCAAGCCATTGTTTTTTTAGGGGAATCCATGGCAAGCAGTAATCAGAAACAGAGTCGGCGCGATCAGATCCTGCAAGCGCTCGCCCATATGCTGGAAACCAGTCCGGGTCAGCGCATAACCACGGCCCGTCTGGCGGCCGAGGTCGGCGTCTCTGAAGCAGCCCTCTATCGACATTTTCCCAGCAAGGCGCGAATGTTCGAGGGGCTGATCGACTTTATCGAGGATTCCCTGCTGTCACGGGTCAATCTGATCATGGCGGAAGAGAAGGACACCATGGCGCGCTGCCACCACATCCTGCAGCTGCTGCTGGTGTTCGCCGAGCGCAATCCCGGCATCACCCGCATCCTCAACGGCGACGCCCTGCTGGGTGAGCACGACCGGCTGCGGGATCGCATCAGCATCCTGTTTGACAAGCTGGAGACCCAGATCAAGCAGGTACTGCGCGAGAAGCGGCTGCGCGAAGGTCAGGGCTTCCAGCTCGACGAGACCATGCTGGCCAATCTGCTGCTGGCCTACACCGAAGGCCGCATCAGCCAGTTCGTGCGTTCCGAGTTCAAGCTCAAGCCGACCGCCGGTTTCGAAGATCAGTGGCAATTTATCCGCAGCCAACTACTGCAGAGCTGATGGTTTTTTCGCATCATTCAGCAAAAAGAGGGGAGGCTTTGGCCTCCCTTCTTTTTTGTGTCAGGTTTTTATGGCAGAAAAGAAGTACCAGATGCGACCCGTACTGTCGCGCTGCGGTGTTAGATTTATCCACCATGAACCTTTTAGAACCTGACAGGACATCCTATGGAACCCGAAATCATTACCGAAGCGCAGACTTGGCTGGTCAATAACCAAGGCCTGCTGATCGAATATGGCGTCAATATCGCCGCCGCCCTGCTGACCCTGCTGGTCGGCTATATCGCCGCCAACCTCATCAGCGGTGGCGTGGTCAAGGTGATGCAGGCCCGCAAGCTGGACATCACCGTCACTCACTTCGTCGGCAGCATTCTCAAATACGCCATTCTGGTGTTCGTGGTAATCGCCGCGCTGGGCCGGGTCGGCGTGCAGACCGCCTCCTTCGTCGCCATTATCGGTGCCGCCGGTCTGGCCATCGGTCTGGCGCTGCAAGGCTCGCTCTCCAACTTCGCTGCCGGCTTCCTGCTGATCATCTTCCGCCCCATCAAGGCGGGCGAGTTTATCGAAGTAGCGGGAACCAACGGTGTCGTGCAGTCCGTTCAGCTCTTTACCACCACCCTCACCTCCGTAGACAACAAAATGGTGGTAGTACCGAACTCCGCCATCCTCAACGGCACCATCGTCAACTACTCGCGCATGGATACCCGCCGCGTCGATATGACCTTTGGCATCGGCTACGGCTCTGACCTGCGCAAGGCCAAGCAGATCCTCGAGCGTCTGGTGAGCGAAGAGCAGCGCATCCTCAAAGATCCGGCAGCCACCATCGCCGTTGCCGCGCTGGCCGACTCCTCGGTCAATATCGTGGTGCGCCCGTGGGTCAAGACCGGCGACTACTGGGGTGTCTGGTTCGACTTCCACGAGAAGGTGAAACTCACCTTTGATGCCGAAGGCATCGAGATCCCCTTCCCGCAGATGGTGATGCACATGCAAAAACCGCAGGCGTGATCGCGGTTCTGCTGCAACAGACAATGCCAGCCTTCGGGCTGGCATTGTCGTTTCTGGCCCCAGCCCATGGCAATGTCGATGCATAACCACGCCAACCGGATGAAAACAATTTCAGGCCATCGGGGTGGCCCCAATCATGAGCAAGCGCAAGATCCGCCTTGCTTTCGTGACACATAATCCCAATGTTCTGGTTGTATGCTCCCGACAGTGACCCATTGCGGTAAAAGACAATCGGTAAAAATCTGTTACACGAGCCGCCCGATCGGCTCGCTATAATGCTCGGATAATAAGGTTTGGCGGGACCTTGCCTGCAAGGTTCAAACACAACTTGGCATTTCAGGAATCCTATGAAAAATATCAATCCAACCCAAACCCAGGCCTGGCAGGCACTGGAAGCCCACTTTGCAGCAAACAAAGAGACTCGACTCAAGGATCTGTTCGCGCAAGACCCGAAGCGCTTTGACAAGTTTTCCCTTACCTTCGGCGGCGATATCCTGGTTGATTACTCGAAGAACCTGATCACCGAAGAAACCCTCAAGTTGCTGATTGATCTGGCCAAAGAGACCGATCTTCGCAGCGCGATCGATGCCATGTTCAATGGCGACAAGATCAACATGACCGAAGGTCGCTCCGTACTGCACGTGGCCCTGCGCAACCGCTCCGATCGCCCCATCGAGTGCGACGGCAAGGACGTGATGCCGGAAGTGAACGCCGTACTGGCCAAGATGAAGGGCTTCTGCGAGAAGATCATCTCCGGCGAGTGGAAAGGCTACACCGGCAAGGCGATCCAGCACGTGGTCAACATCGGTATCGGTGGCTCTGATCTGGGCCCGGTGATGATTACCGAGGCACTGCGCCCTTACAAAAACCACCTGCAGATGCACTTCGTCTCCAACGTCGATGGCACCCACATCGCTGAGACCCTGAAGAAGATCGATCCGGAAACCACCCTGTTCCTGGTTGCCTCCAAGACCTTCACCACTCAGGAGACCATGACCAACGCCCTGACCGCCCGCGACTGGTTCATCAACATCGCCGGTGACAAGGCCCACGTTGCCAAGCACTTCGCTGCGCTCTCCACCAACGGCAAGGCCGTGGCCGAGTTCGGTATCGACACCAACAACATGTTCGAGTTCTGGGACTGGGTTGGCGGCCGCTACTCCTCCTGGTCTGCCATCGGCATGCCCATCGCCCTGTCTGTCGGTTTCGAGAACTTCGAAGCCCTGCTGCAAGGCGCCTTCGAAATGGATATGCACTTCGCCACTGCCTCCTATGAGCAGAACGTGCCAGTGCTGCTGGCGCTGATCGGTCTGTGGTACAACAACTTCTACGGTGCCGAGTCCGAAGCCATTCTGCCGTACGATCAGTACATGCACCGCTTCCCTGCCTACTTCCAGCAGGGCAACATGGAATCCAACGGCAAGTACGTGGATCGCAACGGCAAGCCGGTTGACTACCAGACTGGCCCCATCATCTGGGGTGAGCCGGGCACCAACGGCCAGCACGCCTTCTACCAGCTGATCCATCAAGGCACCAAGCTGATCCCCTGTGACTTCCTGGCGCCAGCCATCAGCCACAACCCGATCGGTGACCACCATCCAAAACTGCTGGCCAACTTCTTCGCCCAGACCGAGGCACTGGCCTTCGGCAAGAGCAAGGAAGATGTTGAAGCCGAGTTCCTGGCTGCAGGCAAAACCCTGGAGCAGGTCAAGGATCTGGTACCGTTCAAGGTGTTCGAAGGCAACCGCCCGACCAACTCCATCCTGTTCAAGAGCCTGACCCCGAAAACCCTGGGTGCCCTGATCGCCATGTACGAGCACAAGATCTTCGTACAGGGCGCAATCTGGAACATCTTCTCCTTCGACCAGTGGGGCGTGGAGCTGGGCAAACAGCTGGCCAACAAGATCCTGCCTGAGCTGGGCAACAACGAGGCTGTCACCAGCCACGACTGCTCCACCAACGGTCTGATCAACACCTGGAAAGCGTGGAAAGCCTGATTTATCCAGCCTTTCTGAATGCAAAAGCCCCGCTCGATGAGCGGGGCTTTTTTATGACTGTCAGGCTGGTTTTTCTGGCTGACCGGTCGGGTGTCCAGTCCGACCGGCGACGGGGATCGTCATCCCCGCCCCTTCATCATCCAGCCCGATGCTGGCTTAACCGCCAACGGCGATGCGTTTCATGTCTTTCATGTAGCCACGCAGTACCTGGCCGATTTTCTCGATCGGGTGGTTGCGGGTCGCTTCGTTGGCCGCCAGCAGCGCCAGGTTATCCACGCTCTGCCCTTCCGCCTTGCTGGCACCCAGATCGCCCGCTTTCAGGGTCGGCATGAAGTGCTCACGCAGCAACGGCACAGCAGCGTTGGCAAACAGGTAGTTGCCGTACTCGGCGGTATCGGAGATGACCACGTTCATCTCGTACAGGCGCTTGCGGGCAACGGTGTTGGCGATCAGCGGCAGCTCGTGCAGGGATTCGTAGTAGGCGGACTCCTCGTAGATACCGGAAGCCACCATGGTCTCGAACGCCAGCTCGACACCCGCCTTGACCATGGCCACCATCACCACGCCATTGTCGAAGTACTCCTGCTCGGCAATCTTGCCTGCGAACGCCGGGGCGTTTTCGAAGGCAGACTTGCCGGTCTCTTCGCGCCAGCCGAACAGCTTGGCATCGTCTTCGGCCCAGTCGGCCATCATGCCGCGGGAGAACTCACCGGCGATGATGTCGTCCATGTGCTTCTCGAACAGCGGGCGCATCAGGGTCTTGAGCTGCTCGGAGAGCTCGAAGGCGCGCAGCTTGGCCGGATTGGAGAGGCGATCCATCATCAGGCTGATGCCACCCTGTTTCAGGGCTTCGGTGATGGTCTCCCAGCCGAACTGGATCAGCTTGCCGGCGTAGGCCGGGTCTGTGCCTTCGGCAACCAGCTTGTCGTAGCAGAGCAGGGAACCGGCCTGCAGCATGCCGCAGAGGATGGTCTGCTCGCCCATCAGGTCGGATTTCACTTCCGCCACGAAGGAGGACTCCAGCACGCCGGCACGGTCGCCGCCGGTGGCAGAGGCCCACGCCTTGGCGATGGCCATGCCTTCACCCTTGGGATCGTTCTCCGGGTGAACGGCGATCAGGGTCGGCACGCCGAAACCGCGCTTGTACTCTTCACGCACTTCGGTACCCGGGCACTTGGGCGCCACCATCACGACGGTGATGTCGGAACGGATCTGCTGACCCTCTTCCACCACGTTGAAGCCGTGGGAGTAGCCCAGCGCGGCGCCCTGCTTCATCAGAGGCATCACGGTTTTCACGACGTCGGAGTGCTGCTTGTCCGGGGTCAGGTTCAGCACCAGATCGGCACTCGGGATCAGTTCTTCATAGGTGCCGACCGCGAAGCCGTTGTCGGTAGCCTTCTGCCAGGAGGCGCGCTTCTCGGTGATGGCGGCCTTGCGCAGGGCGTAGGAGATATCCAGCCCGGAGTCACGCATGTTCAGACCCTGGTTCAGACCCTGGGCACCACAGCCCACAATCACCACCTTCTTGCCCTTCAGCACGTTGCAGCCGTCCGCGAACTCTTCGCGCTGCATGAAACGACACTTGCCCAGTTGGGCCAACTGCTGACGCAGGTTCAAGGTGTTGAAATAGTTAGCCATGGTGATTGCTCCGTTCGATTGATTCCATGCCGGATAGCGGCGTTGTCTGAACCACTATAGCGCGGGACACTTATTGCCTGAACTGATATATTCGAAACAGTACGTTGCAATAACTGAAACGATCACCCTTCATAATTGCCTGCTGAATGTACCGCGAGATGGCAGAAACAAGCCGCCAACCGCTGGATATCGGGCACACCAGCCGCGCTAGGAGCTGAAAGATGGACCTTCGCAATCTCGAGCTGTTTCTCCACCTCGCCGACTCCCTTCATTTCGGCAAAAGCGCCGATGCCATGGCGGTCAGCCCTTCCACCCTGAGTCGCGCCATCCAGCGGCTGGAGCAGGAGACCGGCTGCATCCTGTTCGAGCGGGACAACCGCTCGGTACGGCTCACCCCCGCCGGCGAGAAGCTGCGCGAATTCGGCGGCGGCCTGTTGCAGGAGTGGCGCCAGCTCAAACAGGAGCTCAAACGCAGCGACGAGCCGCTGCAAGGTCGTCTGCGGGTCTTCTGCTCGGTCACCGCCAGCTACTTTCTGCTGCCCGAGGTGCTGGAGCGCTTTCGCCGCCGCTACCCCCAGCTGGAGATCAAGCTGGAGA
>NZ_QAJD01000104.1:0-4864 GCF_003061465.1 Aeromonas sp. HMWF017 | reverse complement strand
CCTGGCCGATGAAGCCGATCTCGCCATCGCCGCTCGCCCCGATGCCCTGCCCGCCAAGCTGGAGTTCGCCAGCCTGCAACTGGTGCCGCTGGTCTTTATCGCGCCGCGCAATGCCCCGCAGCTGAACCAGTGGTTCCGTCAGGGCGAGCCGGACTGGGAGCAGCTGCCAGTTATCCTCTCCGAGCAGGGGCTGGCCCGCAAACGCAGCGATCAGTGGTTTCGCAACAAGGGGATAGCGCCCAACATCTATGCCGAAGTGGCGGGTAACGAGGGGATTGTCGCCATGGTGGCGCTCGGCTGTGGCGTAGGATTGGTGCCGGCGGCGGTCATCGACCACAGCCCGCTCGGCGACAAGGTGCGGATCATCGACCTCAAACCCGCCTTCAAGCCATTTGATGTGGGGATCGGGGTACTCAAGAAGCGGCTGGAGGAACCACTGATCCGCGCCTTCTGGGATACCGCGCAGAATCAGGGCTCACTGCGCTGACACCGGATTATAGATAAGGGCCGGATCGACCATCATGACGCGGCTGGGCAGCGGCAAGTCGGGGTTGTGCAGCTCGAGGCGCACCCGCTCATCCAGTTTCAGCCGCCGAATGGTGCTGCCAAATCCCTCTTCAAAGACCCGGTCAAAAGCACCAGACTGCCGCGCCCGCAGCAGGCCAAGCTCGATGCGCTGGGCCAGCTCCGGATATTTTGGCGAGACAAAGAAGAGCAGCGCCAGCGGATAGCGAAACACCAGACGGGGCTCGATGGCGAGATCGGGATACTGCCTGAGCTCATCCTCGACCTCGATGACCGAGCGCAAGAAGCAGTCAAAGCGCTTCTTGCGCAGCATGTTGAAGAGCGCCTCATAAAGATTGCCCACCGTCACCTTGAGGCCGTTAGCCCGCAGCAACTGGGTGTCTGGCCAGGATCTATGCTGACCGATGGAGAGCCCGGCCCGATGCCAGTCCGCCAACGATCCGATCGCGGCAAAACGCCCCTCATCCCCCTGCCGAACCAGACACACCCGCCAGCCGAGCAGCCCCTTGGCCAGCGGAATGTGGATTGCAAGCAACTCCCGCTCTCGCTCACCATCGGGGGCAAAAACACCGACCTGAACCAGCTCGCCGCTGCGCAGCTCCTTCACCGCCCGCCCCTGCTCCATCTGCGGGCTGGAAACTAGCTGGTAGGGGCCATATTCGGGTACGGTGAGATCGAGGGAGAGGCGCAGCAACTGGACGACGGCGGGGTTGGGATGATCCAGCAGCAGATTCCAGGCGCGGATAGGCTGCTCTGCTGCCGATACGCCAACCGTCCACAGTGCCATGCACCACCACCAGACTCTGATCATCCTGTGCACCATCCGTGCCTCGTGCTCCTCGCCATACTATAACGCCAGCCAGCACCTCAACGACGCTCTCCCTGAAAGATGTGTGAGCGCTCTCGTGTCAAATCTCGTGTCAAAAGTGACAATAGGCAAACCCTACAGGTCATCGCAGACTGGGCGTTCATCAACAAATGCCAAGGCACAGGGAGGAGAGCCATGAAACAGCATCTGGTAGAGATCAAGGGTTCAACCCTGTTTGACGAGTATCTGCAAAGCATGGGCGTACCCAGCACGGCGCTCGATCGGGAACAGGATATCTATCTGCAGGAACGCCACCTGGGAGCCATTCGCCGGGTGCAGGGCGAACTGCGCTTTTATCTGCGTGCCAATGCCCTCAACAAACGGTGATCAGGATCCGGTCACAGAACCCGCAGCAAAGGCGTATTAGACTGATATCTTCCCCCTTTCGACGGGAGTGCCCATGAAAGCAAGCGGTCTGGATCGGCTGTTCAAACCCCACTCAATCGCCGTGATCGGCGCCTCGACCGACCCGCTCAAGGCGGGTCATGTGATCGTGCGCCACCTGCTGGCAGGCCAGTTCAAAGGGCCCATCCTCCCTGTCACCCCGCGCAACAAGTCCATCGCCGGCGTGCTGGCCTATCCCGACATCGCCAGCCTGCCGCTGACCCCGGATCTCGCCATCATCTGCACCAGGCGGGAGCGGGTCTTGCCGTTGCTGGAAGCGCTCGGCCAAAAGGGCGCGGGGGCTGCCATCATACTGGCCGCCGACTTTTCCCCCGAGGAGCGACTGGAGCTGAAACGGGTCTGCCAGCAATATGACATTCGCCTGCTCGGCCCCAACAGCATGGGAATGCTGCTGCCCGGCCAGGGGATCAACGCCAGCTTTTCACCCATTGCCGCCAAGCCGGGGCAAGTCGCATTTCTGTCGCAATCCGCCGCCGTCAGCACCACCATTCTGGATTGGGCTAAGCAGCATGAGCTGGGCTTCTCCGCCTTCATCTCCCTTGGCGATCACTGCGATATCGACTTCGGCCAGCTGCTGGATCAGCTCTCCCGCGACAACGTCACCCGCGCCATCTTGATCTACATGGACAAGTTGCACGACGCCCGCCACTTTCTCTCGGCGGCGCGGGCAGCCTCGCGCAACAAGCCAATCCTGGTACTGAAAAGCGGGCGCCACGAACCGGCCCACGGTCTCGACAATGTCTATGATGCCGCCATCCGTCGCGCCGGCATGCTACGGGTACGGGATACCCACGAACTGTTTGCCGCGGTGGAAACCCTCAGCCACTCCATGACCCTCAAGGGGGAGCGGCTCGCCATCATCTCCAACGGCCGAGGGCTGGCCAATATGGCGGTGGATGTGCTGCTGGAGCGGGGCGGCAAGCTGGCTCGCCCGCCGCTCGACATCGGCAGCGATGCCACCATCACCACCTATCAGGAGGCGCTGGACAACGTGTTGCAGGAGGATGGCATCGACGCCATCCTGATCATCCACGCCCCCTCGCTCACGGCACCGAGCGCGCCGCTGGCCAGCCATCTTATCGACCACCTGAAACAGCATCCCAGAGCGCGCCGTTTCAATATCCTCACCAACTGGGCGGGCGAATACTCGGCGCAGGAGGGGCGTAAACTCTTTACCGAGGCGGGCTTCCCGACCTACCGCACACCGGAAAGCGCCATGGCCGCCTTCATGCACATGGTGGAATACCGCCGCAACCAGAAGCAGTTGATGGAGACCCCGGCGTCACTGCATGGCAACCAGCTCAATGTCGAGCTGTGCCAGCAGCTGATCCGCCAGGCGCAAGACCGTAAACAGCTGAGGCTGGATACCCATCTGGTGCACCCGATTTTGCAGGCTGCCGGTCTCTCGACCCTGCCAACCTGGATCGTCACCGACGCCATCGAGGCGACCCTGACTGCTGAGCAGATCGGCTATCCGGTGGCGGTGAAACTGCGCTCGCCAGATATCCTGCACAAGTCTGCCGTGCACGGCGTGGTGCTCAACCTGCGCACCTCGGCCGAAGTGGCACAAGCCGCTGATGCCATTCTGGACAGGGTCAAACAGCACGATCCGGGCGCCCGTATCGAAGGCTTGCTGGTGCAGCGGATGGCTCGCCGCAGCGGCGGCCTCGAGCTGCGGGTACGGATCCAGCGAGACGCCATCTTTGGCCCCGTCATTCTGCTGGGTGAGTCGGGTGCGGAACCGCAAGAGATGGTGGCAGCCTTGCCACCGCTCAATCAGGCACTGGCTCGTTACCAGATCATAGGAGCCCTCAAGAACCGCAAGATCCGTGAGCAGGCCACACCGGAACGACTGGATATCGATGCCCTCGGTCAGGTGCTCTGCCAGCTCTCCGAGCTATTGCTCGCCTTTCCGGAGATTCAGGAGCTGGACCTGCACCCGCTGCAAGCGTGCGGCGCCGAAATGGTGGTGCTGGATGCCAGCCTCACGCTGGCTGACCCCGCCCTCCCGGCCAGCAACCGACTGGCTATCCGCCCCTATCCTACCGAACTGGAAGAGGGTGCCTGGCTTAAAGATCAGCGCCATATCCTGCTGCGCCCGATCCGGCCGGAAGATGAACCGGCTCACAAACAGTTCGTGCTGCAGGTCTCCGATGAAGACAGGTACAAACGCTTCTTCGCCGATGTGGGCGAGCTGGGCCATGAAGAGCTGGCTCGCATGACCCAGATCGATTACGACCGGGAGATGGCCTTCGTAGCGGTGGGGCAAGATGGCGAGCTGCAGGATCAAATCCTCGGCGTGGTACGCGCTATCTCGACCCCGGATCTGAGCGATGCCGAGTTTGCCATTCTGGTGCGATCGGACTTGAAAGGGGTGGGGCTCGGCAAATTGATGATGGAGAAGATCATCCGTTACGCCAAAGAGCAGGGGATTGGCCAGCTATCCGGCATGACCATGCCCAGCAATCGCGGCATGGTCAACCTCGCCAAACGGCTTGGCTTCAAGATCGACGTGCAAATAGAAGAGGGGGTGGTCAATATGGAGCTGCCCTGTAGTCAGCAGGCAGCAGAAGCCTGATTTGGCCGCCTGTAAACTCGCTCAAATGGCTGATAAAGCTCGGATATAGCCAGAAAATGGTGGAAATAACCGGCTATCTGACACTCTCTTGGCAGGTAAAAACCAAACGTTGGCTGTTTAGCACGCTAAAAACATCAAAGCCCGGTCGTGAAACTGGGCTTTGACGTTCGTTCTGGTATGCAAACCTGTGGGTCTTATGGACAAAACCGCCCATAGCAAAAAGGCCTTCCCAATCGGGAAGGCCTTCAAATTAGTGGCGGAGCGGACGGGACTCGAACCCGCGACCCCCGGCGTGACAGGCCGGTATTCTAACCGACTGAACTACCGCTCCGCATTCGGTTAGCTTGCGCTAAATCTTCTGCTGCTTCTTCTGAGGTGTCATCCTCGCAGCCAGTGATGTGATTCTTCACATCACCGTTTAATTGGGTGCCTGGCAGTGTCCTACTCTCGCATGGCGAATGCCACACTACCATCGGCGCTACCGCGTT
>NZ_QAJD01000103.1:2603-11640 GCF_003061465.1 Aeromonas sp. HMWF017 | reverse complement strand
CTATCTCCCCCTGGTCTTCCAAAGCAACCGACATCGCCCACAACTGCGGCCTGAAACAGGTCAAGCGGCTGGAGCGTGGTATTGCCTATTACCTGACCATCAAGGGGCAGGGTGAGTTGAGTGCCGCCCAGCGCAGCGCCATTGCCGCCGTGCTCCATGATCGGATGATGGAAGTGGTGTTTGCCGAGATGAGCGAAGCTGCCGCCCTGTTTGCTCACCACGAGCCGCGCCCCTTCACCCAGGTGGATGTGCTGGGCGGTGGTCGCGCAGCCTTGGCCGAAGCCAACGTGGCGCTCGGTCTGGCGCTGGCCGACGACGAAATCGACTATCTGGTGGAGAACTTCACCAAGTTGGGTCGCAACCCCAACGACATCGAGCTCTACATGTTCGCCCAGGCGAACTCCGAACACTGCCGTCACAAGATCTTCAATGCCGACTGGACCATCGATGGCGAACAGCAGCCCAAGTCGCTGTTCAAGATGATCAAGAACACCTTCGAGCAGACGCCGGATCATGTCCTCTCTGCCTATAAAGACAACGCCGCCGTGATGGAAGGGAGCCAGGGGGGCCGCTTCTTCCCGAGCCCGGCCAACGGCGAATACCAGTATCACCAGGAACAGGTTGACATCCTGATGAAGGTGGAGACCCACAACCACCCGACCGCCATCTCCCCGTTCCCGGGCGCAGCCACCGGCTCCGGCGGCGAAATCCGCGACGAGGGAGCCACCGGTCGCGGTGCCAAGCCCAAGGCGGGTCTGGTCGGTTTCTCCGTCTCCAACCTGCGCATTCCCGGCTTCGAGCAGCCCTGGGAGCAGGATTTCGGCAAGCCGAGCCGCATCGTCAGCGCCTTCGACATCATGCAGGAGGGGCCGCTCGGCGGCGCCGCGTTTAACAACGAGTTCGGCCGTCCGGCCATTCTCGGCTACTTCCGTACCTTCGAAGAGGAGGTGCCGAGCCACAACGGCGTCGAGGTGCGTGGCTACCACAAGCCCATCATGCTGGCGGGCGGCATCGGCAACATCCGCACCGAACATGTCCAGAAAGGGGAGATCCCGGTCGGCGCGGCGCTGATCGTGCTGGGCGGCCCGGCGATGAACATCGGTCTGGGTGGCGGTGCCGCATCCTCCATGGCTTCCGGCCAGTCAGCCGAAGATCTCGACTTTGCCTCGGTGCAGCGTGACAACCCCGAGATGGAACGCCGTTGCCAGGAGGTGATCGATCGCTGCTGGCAGCTGGGTGACGACAACCCTATCGTCTTTATCCATGACGTGGGGGCGGGCGGTCTCTCCAACGCCATGCCGGAGCTGGTCAACGACGGTGAGCGTGGCGGCCGTTTCGATCTGCGCGCCATCCAGAGCGACGAGCCGGGCATGAGCCCGCTGGAGATCTGGTGCAACGAATCCCAGGAGCGTTACGTGCTGGCGGTAGCGCAGGACAAGCTGCCGCTGTTCAAGGCGCTGTGCGAGCGTGAGCGCGCACCCTATGCCGTCATCGGCACCGCGACCGAAGAGAAGCATCTGACCCTCTCTGACAGCCACTTTGACAATCAGCCCATCGATCTGCCGCTGGACGTGCTGCTCGGCAAGGCGCCCAAGATGCACCGTGACGTGGTGACCCTCCCAGCACAGGGCAAAGCGCTCCAGCTCGATGGCATCACTTTGAGTGACGCGGCTGAGCGGGTACTGCGCCTGCCGACCGTGGCGGAGAAGTCCTTCCTTATCACCATCGGCGATCGCAGCGTGACTGGCTTGGTCAATCGCGATCAGATGGTTGGCCCCTGGCAGATCCCGGTGGCCGATTGCGCCGTCACCGCTGCCACCTATGACAGCTATCACGGCGAAGCCATGTCCATGGGCGAGCGTACCCCGGTGGCGCTGCTCTCCCACGCCGCCTCCGCTCGTATGGCGGTGGCGGAAGCGCTCACCAACCTGGCGCCGGCTCATATCGGGTCGCTGAAGCGGGTCAAGCTCTCCGCCAACTGGATGGCCGCTGCCGGTCATCCGGGTGAAGATGCCGGTCTCTATGAGGCGGTCAAAGCGGTGGGCGAGGAGCTCTGCCCGGCTCTTGGTATCACCATTCCGGTGGGCAAGGACTCCATGTCCATGAAGACCCGCTGGCAGCAGGATGGCAAGGAGCACAGCGTTACCTCGCCGCTCTCCCTGCTCATCTCCGCCTTTGCCCGGGTCGAGGATGTGCGCAACACGGTTACTCCGCAGCTGCGTACCGATCTCGGTGAAACCGACCTTATCCTCATCGACCTTGGCAATGGCAAGCAGCGCCTCGGCGCCTCGGCACTGGCGCAGGTCTATCGCCAGCTGGGTGACAAGGCGCCGGATCTCGACAATCCGGTCCAGCTCAAGGGCTTCTTCAACGCCATTCAGGCGCTGGTGGCCGATCGCAAATTGATCGCCTATCACGACCGCTCCGACGGCGGCCTGTTCGTCACCTTGACCGAGATGGCGTTTGCCGGCCACTGCGGCCTCGACATCCAGCTCGATCGCATTGGCGGCGAGCTGCTGCCGGCGCTGTTCAACGAAGAGCTGGGCGTCGTCATTCAGGTGCGTCGTGAAGATAAAGAGGCGGTGATGACCCTGTTGGCCGGCCACGGTCTGGCAGCCTGCTCCCATGTGCTCGGTACCGTGCGCGAAGGGGATCTCATCACCCTGCAACGGGCCGGTCAGGAGGTCTATCGTGCCAGCCGTACCGCCCTTCGCACCATCTGGGGCGAGACCAGCTGGCAGATGCAGCGCCTGCGCGACAACCCCGAGTGCGCCGACAGTGAGCACGCGGCCCGTCAGGACGCCACCGATCCGGGTCTGCATGCCAAGCTGACTTACAACCCGTCCGAGGATGTGGCTGCACCTTACATTGCCCGCGGGGTCTCCCCCCGTCTGGCGGTGCTGCGCGAGCAGGGGGTCAACTCCCATGTGGAGATGGCGGCGGCGTTCGATCGTGCCGGTTTCGCGGCGGTCGATGTCCATATGAGCGACATTCTCTCCGGTCGCATCAAGCTGGAGGAGTTCCAGACCCTGGTGGCCTGTGGCGGCTTCTCCTACGGTGACGTGCTGGGGGCGGGGGAAGGCTGGGCCAAGTCCATCCTGTTCAACGACAACGCCCGCGAGCAGTTCCAGCGCTTCTTCGAGCGTGGCGATACCCTCTCTCTGGGTGTCTGCAACGGTTGCCAGATGATGTCCAACCTGCGGGATCTCATCCCGGGGGCTGATCTCTGGCCGCGCTTTGTGCGCAACCGCTCCGAGCGCTTCGAGGCCCGCTTCAGTCTGGTGCAGGTGCAGGAGTCCCCATCGGCCTTCTTCGCCGGCATGGCAGGCTCGGTGATGCCCATTGCCGTTTCCCACGGGGAAGGGCGTGTCGAGGTGCGCGATGCCGCTCACCTGAACGCACTGCAGCAGAGCGGTCTGGTAGGGCTGTGCTTTGTCGACAACCGCGGCAGCGTGACCGAGCAGTACCCGGCCAACCCGAACGGCTCGCCGGATGGTATCACCGCCGTGACCACCACCGATGGCCGTGCCACCATCATGATGCCGCACCCGGAGCGGGTGTTCCGCACCGTGGCCAACTCCTGGCACCCCGACAACTGGGGCGAGGACGGCGCCTGGATGCGGATGTTCCGCAACGCCCGGGTTCGTCTGGGTTAATAGAGACAGCACCAGCGCATAAAAACAGAAACCGGCCAATTGGCCGGTTTTTTATCCGTGTCGTTACGGCTTGCCGAGCGGTTGGGGGATAAAGTCTCCCCGGTCGAGGATCCGCAGACAGGCATCCACCACATCCGCATCGAGCTGATGGCCGCGCATCTGGATGATCTGCTCCCTGGCCTGGGGAATGCCGAGGGCGGCGCGATAGGGGCGATCCGAGGACATGGATTCGACGATATCGGCGACGGTGAGGATGCGGGCCTCCAGCAGGATCTCATCCCCCTTGAGTCCCAGCGGATAGCCGGAGCCATCGAGATACTCGTGGTGCTGGTGGATCATCCGGGCGATGGGCCAGGGGAAGTCGATATCCTTGAGCACCAGATAGCCGATGGCGGGGTGTTCCTTGACCAGCTCGAACTCCAGTGGCGTGAGGCGTTCCGGTTTGGTGAGAATTTCAGCCGGTACCTGGATCTTGCCGATATCGTGCACCATGGCGCCCAGATAGATCCCCCGCAGCCGCTTCTCTTCCAGCCTGAGCTCCCGGCCGATGGCTTGGGCCAGCTTGGCCACATGTTTCTGATGGCCAGCGGTATAGGGATCGCGCTGCTCCAGCACGGCGGCGATGGCACCCAGCGCATCTTCCAGTGCCAGCTCCAGCTGGCGGGCATGGAAGATCTTCTCCTGTTGCGAGCGCAGATAAGCCTGCTGGGTATGGCGCGCCTGCAGGCCATAGGTGAGGTAGTCGGTCAGCTGGATGAAGAGCTGCTCCTCCTCCTGGCTGAACAACCGCGGCTGGTCGCTGTGAATGATCAGCGCACCGGCCTGATCCTCCTGCAGTGGCAAGGGGATAAGCAGGCGGGAGCGCAACGGGTGGCGGCCGGTATGGGGCCGCTCGTGGAAGATCACCTGATTGAGGCGCCGCTGGTGGAGGATGGCCTGGGTGAGGGCCTCATCGTTCAACCACAGCGTTTGTTCCGAGGCATCGGCACTGCCTGCCTGCGCCACGATCCTCGGCGGGTGGGCGAGTTCGGGCTGGCCTTGCAGCACTGCCACCAGCGGAAAACGGTCATCGACGGCGATGGCATCGCAGATATCCTGCAGCAGTTGCGGCTCATCGCCCGGTTTGAGCAGGGCGTGGTGGGCGCGGCTGATCGCCTGCTGGGTCCAGCTGTACTGTTGCAGTTTCTCCTGCTGCCATTTCTGCTCGGTAATGTCCTCGAAGAAGACGCCGACCCCCACGATGACCCCCGCCTCATCACGCAGGGGAAACTTGGTGGTGCTGAGCCAGCGGGCTTCTCCCCCCTTCAGATAGGGCTCTTCGATGTGCTGGTGTATCCCCTCGCGCATGACTCGGGCGTCATCCTCCCGATAGCGTTGTACCAGTTCGGGGGGAAAGAAGTCGCAGTCATTCTTGCCCACCAGTGCCTCTGGTGAGAGGGCGAGATCCGCCGCCAGCAGGCGGTTGCCCGCGATGTAGCTGAATCGGGTGTCTTTGAGCAGCACCCGATAGGGAAGCTGATCCATCACTTGGGTTAGCAACAGCGCCGAGGAGGGGAGCGCATCGGTCAGTGGGTGGGGGAGTGCACAGGAGGTGAGGAGTTCTGACATCTTATCCCGCCTTGTCTGCGAGTTGACTGATGGGAGAACCGAAGTGGTAGCCGGTCTGCCAGAGCACGATACAGCTGTTGACCACTTTTTCATCGTAATGGATCCCGGCATAGCGGGTCAGTTCGGCAAAGGCGTCACTCAGGGGCATGGCCCGGCGGAACGGGCGATGGGAGGTCATGGCGATCAGCGAGTCGGCCACCCGGATAATGCGCGCCTCCAGGGTAATGGCGTTGCCCGCCAGCCCCTGTGGATAGCCGCTGCCATCGAGGTTTTCGTGGTGATGCAGCACTATGGTGGCGATGGGCCAGGGGAAGTCGATCTGTTTGAGAATATCGTGGCCGGCCTGGGGGTGCTGCTTGATCAGTTCGAACTCCACCGGCCGCAATTCACGGGGGCGGGTGATGATCTCGGTGGGGATCTGCAGCAGGCCAATATTGTGCACCATGGCCGCCAGTCCCAGCGCATCCAGCCGCTCTTGCCGCAGTTGCATGGCCTGCCCGATGGCCAGTGCCAAATCGCGCACCCTCAGCTCATGGCCCGCACTGTTGCGATCCTTGTGGCTGATGGCGCTGGCGAGGGCACTGATGGTCTGGAACAGCAGCTCACGCTGGTGGTGTTCGCTCTCCTTGAGGCGGGTGATGTCGACCAGAGTGCCGATGATGCCGGCAACCATCCCTTGATGGTCATAGAAGAGATCCTTGAAACAGATGACCTGATAGCGCATGCCATTGCGATCATGCAACTGCTGTTCGATGCACTGGGGCTGGCGACTTCGCAGCAACTCGGCTTCTCGCATGCTGTAGGCCTCGGCAAGCCCGACTGGCAGCAGCTCCTCGACCCGTCGACCCAGCAGCGCCTCCTTGCCGATGCCGATCACCTGATTGAAGGCCTGGTTGCAGCCCAGAAATCGCCCTTCGATATCTTTGTAGAACACCGGGATCGGGATGGCCTTGAGCAGGGATTCGTTGAAGTGTTTCAGATCCTTCAGTTCGGCCTGCTGACGCAGGGCGAGCTGCTCGCTGTCCTTGCACAGGGAAATGGCGCGGGCCAGGTTGCCGAGCACCGGGCTGAACAGATGGCAGACCGGTACGATCTGCTGATGTGGCTGGGGGGCGAGCAGCAAGATGAGATAACCCCCTTCAACCTTGAGCCGATAGGCAAATTGGTAGGGGCGGCTGCCCGGCAGGGGGAGCGTCTGTTGCAGCAGGCAGTGCTCCTCCTCGCTGACCCACCCGGGCAGGGTCAGGGTGGTGCCGGTGTGCTGACGCAACTGCTCGTCGCCGATCACCTTGAGCAGCTTGTATCCCTCTCGTTGTTGCTGCAATACCGCGCCAACCGGCGTGGCGCAGTGATGCATGAAACGTTGCAGTACCTTGGTGAGCAGCGCATCCAGCGTGACTTCACGCCCGATGCAGAGCGCCAGATCGCAGACGATGGCCATGGCGTGGTCGTTGTTCATATCACTGCCCCGTTACAGAGAATGGCGCCGTTATGAAATTGGGGGTAATCCCCATGGCGCACGCTGCCAATTTCGCCAAGGGAGAGGGCTCCTGCCAGATCGCCGGCCCCCGAGTGGGTCAGCAGGGTGCGCAGCTCGGTCACCGTCTGCTGGTCGAAGTGCAGCTGGCGTCCTGCGCAGTAGTAGACCTCCAGCAAGTGTGCCCGGGTGAGGGTTTGTTGCTTGTTAAGGCGCCTGGCCAGTGAGCAGGCATGTTCGGTGGCACTCTCTGGCGCCTTCAGCAGAGTGAGGATGCTGTGCTCCGCGACCTCGCCGGCGCAGAGCAGGGCGCCGTCATCGTTTGCCTCGACGGGGATCCTGACAATCACATCCCCGTTGGCCCGCAGCAGGCTCAGTGGCATGTGCACCACGAAACGGTAGAGCTCCTCGCGCACAATAGTGTGCTGGAATTGCTGGCGGATAAGCCCCTGATATTTTTGAAAGGCCGGTTGCCAGTCGATGTAGGCAATCTTGTTCGCTTCACTGCTGGTGGCCAGCATTGGTTGTGCCGAGAGTTGATAACCATGTTCCAGAAAGGGAAAGCTGTTGCTGGGCAGCAGCGTGCAGGTGACCCCGTAGGCAAGTTGCCGTTGATTGTCGAACAGGCAGGCAAGGGGGGTGAAGCTGCCGCTGCCTGCGTTGGCGCCGGCATAGTTGACGCGATTGGCCAGCTGCAGATAAAGCGCATCCAGAATGGAGGCGATATTGGGAATGAGGTTGTCGAAGGTCAGAAAAAGGGTTGGTGGCGGCGAAGGGGTTGGCCAGATGGCCAGAATGCTCTCCACCTGTTCCGCAATCAGGTGGGCAAGGGATGCTGCGCTGGCCTGCGGTGTCAGGGGCAGCAGTGTGGCGTGATAGGGGTTGGCTCTGGGCAGTAGCCAGGCCCCTTGCGGCAACAATACTTGCGCACCGATCAGCTGGGGGAAGATGGCGCCATCCAGGGCAATGTTGAAGTCGCGGCACAACTGCTGCAACAGGGGGACCTGCGCGCAATCCTGTTCGGCCAGCAGTATGGTCAGCTTGCCTCCTTGCAAGGGTGCCAGCGTGGCGGCCAGTTCTGTCGGGTTAAATTGGCAAACATAGTGTTGCTGCATCAATCTGAACTCCATTCCAGAATGTGACCAATATATCAGCAAGAGATTCAAGAGGGTATGACGATCCTGCCCGGTTCTGGTTGTATGGCAAAAACCATGATGGGCATCACCCTAGCTGACTTATCTGTCATTTGCTGGCTCGCGGAGTGCGCGATGCTGTCGGGCTGCAAATAGAAAACCGGCAGCCAAGGCTGCCGGTTTTGCGGGTAATGGTGCGGGGGAACGTCTGTGAAGGTTACTGCAAGACTACGTGCTGAAACCCTTGTACCAGGCTGATGACCGGCTGGGGATAGAGCCCCAGCAACACAACCAGCGCTGCAGAGAGCAGCACTACCACACCACCGGAGGAGAGTGCCCAGTCGGCGCTGGCATCGCGCTGCTGCATACCCGGTTCGCGCAGATAGAGGGTCACCATCACCTTGAGGTAGTAGTAGAGACCCAGTGCGCTACCGAGCACGATGGCACCGGAGAGCCACCAGAGCTGCGCCTCGACGGTGACGCCGATGAGGTAGAACTTGCCGATAAAGCCGAGGGTCATCGGGATGCCCGCGAGTGACAACATCATCACCGTCAGTACGGCAGTCAGATAGGGGCGCTTCCAGAACAGACCACGATAGCTGTGCAGGGAGTCGGCATCCTTGCCGCGATAGGGGCTCGACATCATGCTCACCACCCCAAAGGCACCCAGGCTGGTGAAGAGATACATCAGCAGGTAGACCCCGGCTGCTTCCACCGGCATCTGGCCGAATCGGCTCGCCACGATCACCGCCAGCAGGTAACCGAAGTGGGAGATGGAGGAGTAACCCAGCATCCGTTTGACGTTGGTCTGCACCAGGGCCAGCAGGTTGCCGACCAGGATGGAGATGACCGCCATGGCTGCCAGCAGCCAGTGGATCATGGGATCGCTCGCCGCCGGTACCGCCAGATAGAAGCGCAGCAGCACGGCAAAGACCGCCACCTTGCTGACGGTTGCGAGGAAGGTGGCGACCGGTGCCGGAGCACCTTCGTAGACATCCGGGGTCCAGAGGTGGAAGGGGGCCAGGGAGAGTTTAAAGGCAAAGCCGACCAGCATCAGCCCCAAACCGCCCATCAGCAGCGGATGGTGAGCCGGGCTCTCGGCCAGGGTCTGCCCCAGGGCTGCAAAGCTCAGGCTGCCTGCCTGCGCATAGAGCAACGCCATG
>NZ_QAJD01000103.1:0-2593 GCF_003061465.1 Aeromonas sp. HMWF017 | reverse complement strand
AGAGAGCACCATGTATTTCACCGCTGCTTCCAGCGAGTGGCGCTCGCGGTAGGCGTAACCCACCAGACCGAACATCGGCAGGGTCAGCATCTCGATCCCGATAAAGAGAGAGGCGAGGTGACGGGAGCAGGCCAGCACCAGACCACCAGCGGTGGCGATCAGCAGCAGCAGGAAGAACTCTTCCCGGTTGTCTGGGTAGGCTTTCAGCCACGATTGACCGAAGGTGCAGGTGGCCAGGGCGCCGATGAGCACCAGTCCCATATAGAAGACGGCGTAACTGTCCACTTGCAGCAGCGGGGTGACCCCCTGATCCCCCTGAGCCATCACGATGGGCAGCGAGAACAGTGCCAGATTGAGGCCAACAATGGTCACGGTAAAGGCGGTGGTGACACAGCGGCGCCACGCGATGGCCAGCATCAGGGCCGCCATGGCCCCGGTGGTCAACAGCAGGGGAAGCAGTGCCAGCAGTTGGGAAGCGGAGAAAGTCATTGCAGGGCTCCAGCAGTCGGCAGCAGATACCAGTGCAGCACGTTGATAAGGCTGCTGCTGGCGGTATCAATCACGGGTTGGGGATAGAGGCCAAGCAGAACCAGCAGGCCCGCAATCACCATCATCATGGTCAGCTCGCGGCGATCCAGTCCCTTGAGCATGCTCTCATCCTTGGCGGGGCCAAAGCAGGCGCGCTGCAACATGATGAGGGAGTAGACCGAGGCCAGCACCAGACCGAAGGTGGCGACTGCCGTGATGACAGGGGCAACCTGAAAGCTACCGACCAGGATCAGGAACTCGCCGACGAAGTTGCCGGTGCCCGGCATGCCGAGGGACGCCACCGAGAAGAACAGCATCACACCGGGCAGATAGCGCAGACGCCCCCACAGACCCCCCATCTGGCGCAGATCGCGGGTGTGCAACCGCTCGTAGAGTTGACCGCAGAGGATAAAGAGGCCGGCAGCGGAGAGACCGTGGGCGATCATCTGCACCACGGCGCCCTGCAGGGCCAGCTCGCTACCCGAGTAGATGGCGATCATCACAAAACCCATGTGGGAGATGCTGGTGTAGGCCACCAGCCGTTTGATGTCGGTCTGGCCGAACGCCACGATGGCGCCGTAGACGATCCCGATCAGGCCAAGCACCATGGCGTAGGGAGCAAATTCGGCGGACGCTTCGGGGAACAGCGGCAGGGCAAAGCGCAGCAGACCGTAGGCGGCGGTTTTCAGCAAGATCCCGGCCAAATCCACCGAGCCTGCGGTCGGCGCCTGACTATGGGCATCCGGCAGCCAGCCGTGCAGCGGTACCAGCGGCATCTTGACCGCGAAGGCGATAAAGAATCCCAGCATCAGCAGCCACTGAACGCCCTTGCTCATCGGGGTATTGAGCAGATCCAGATAGTTGAAGGTGAAGACACCGGTGGCATGCTGGTGGGTCAGCACCAGCCCGATGATAGCCACCAGCATGATAAGGCCACTCACCTGGGTGTAGATAAAGAACTTGGTCGCGGCGTTGATCCGTGATTTGCCGTCAGTGACCGAGTGGCCCCACAGCGCAATCAGGAAGTACATGGGGACCAGCATCATCTCCCAGAAGAAGAAGAAGAGGAACAGATCCAGCGCCATAAAGACGCCGAGTACGCCACCCAGGATCCAGAGCAGGTTGAGGTGGAAGAAGCCGATGCGTTGCACGATCTCTTTCCACGAACAGAGGATGGCCAGTACCCCGATAAAGCAGGTGAGGATGACCATCAGCAGTGACAAACCATCCACTGCCAGATGCAGGGAGATGCCGAAGCGGGGGATCCAGGGCAGACGCCATTCGGCAGCCCATGGGGAAGCGGCACCAGTGACACCCGTGCTATCGAGGCCGGTGGTGGCAAGAGAGAAATCACCACTTAGCCAGATGGCACAGGAGAGCAGCAGGCTGGCGCTCATGGAGAGGAGGGCAACCCAGCGGACAAACTGCCCGCCGAGACGCTCCATCTGCCAGCAGAGCAAGCCGCCGATAAAAGGAATTAGCAAGATCCAGAGTAAGGTCACGGTATCAGCTCTCGTTCAAGTTCATATGAGATTGCGCTCCCTGTTCCATCAGGGAGAGCAAACAGCCTGGCTGTATGATCGTCCGGTTGTTCATCGCGTTACCCCAGCAACAACAGCGCCAGCACCAGCACGGCGCCGATCCCCATGGAGGCGGCATACCAGCGCAACTTGCCGGTGACTGTCCAGGCCAGCAGCTGGTTGCCCCGCAGGGCAAACCAGGCGGGCAGGCCCATCATCCAGTCCAGCGGGTCGCGGGCCAGCAGTCGGGTCGCCAGCAGATAGGGCTTGACCCACAGCTGGTCGTAGAGCCAGTCAAAGCCCCAGGCGTTGAACCAGAGGGTGCTGAGCAGGCGACCCGGCGCACTGTTGGCAATGGAGGTGGCCAGACGGCGCTCACCAAGGAACAGAAACGCAGCCAGCACAATGCCAGCGATGGCGATGATGCCAGAGGCTACCTCCAGCGCATGGCGACCCTCTTCGATATGGTCCCCCGGGCCTGCGGGTAGTACACCTGCCAGTGGCGGGGTGATCAGCGCGCCGATGCCGGTAGAAAGCACCAGCAG
>NZ_QAJD01000102.1:7462-20805 GCF_003061465.1 Aeromonas sp. HMWF017 | reverse complement strand
CATCGCCGGTTTTGGCGCCGATGGCCGAACCACCCGCCCCGCCGACCCCGGCGCCGATCAGTTGACCGGTATCGCCGCCGACACTCTTGCCGATGGCAGCACCGCCCAGCGCCCCCACCGCGCCGCCAAGGGCCGCTTCATTTTTGTTGCCCTTGTTGGCCGTCGCCGCGCCACCGGCAGCGCCGCCCAACGCAGCCCCCACCAGCGCACCGGTATCGCCACCCAGCTCCTTGCCGATCATGGTGCCCGCTACCCCGCCTGCGCCGCCACCCAGAATGGTATTAAGGGTCTCGGAAGCATGCACGGTAGTGCTGCCAGCCAGCAAGGCGCCCAGCAGTGCCAGTGCGCGAAGATCGCGCGAATTCATCTCCATGAGTACTCCTGTCAAACCTGATTAATATTCAGCGGCACTATACAAAGCGCCACGGGGTTCGCCAGCCAGCAGAAATGAGGGATGCGACAGTCAATGACCGCAAGGTCGCCGTCCAAAATGGAAAAGTAAAATCAAGCGATTGAATTTAAAGATTAAAATCACCAAAAAGCCAAACTATTACGGCAAGGAGACCCACAATCTGGTTGTCGAGTCCCGGCACAGACCCGCCGCGCTGGGACAAAAGCTGTCAGTCAGCAGCCTCATCCACCAGATGCCAACAGTCTCGGCCAGCCTCCTTGCTGCGGTAGAGAGCAGCATCAGCCCGCTCGAAAATAGGGCCGGCAGCAGGAGAATGGCAGGCTCCACCAGCACTCAGGGTGATCGGCCCACGGTGTTCACGCCACTGTTGCTGACGCACCAGTTCAAGCAGACAACCGAGTTTCTCCGCCAACTCATCCTGTGGCTGTTGCAGCAAAGCGGCAAATTCATCCCCACCTATCCGGTAAACCGTACTCACCCCCAGCACATCAGCAAGACGGTTGGCCACCCGACACAGCACCTGATCGCCGAAGGCATGGCCCTGGCTGTCGTTGATCCCCTTGAAGTGATCGACATCAAACAGCAGCAGCCAGAAGCACGCCCCCCTCTGCCCCAGTGCCGCCTTGTGCTGCTCGAAGGCACGCCGGTTCATGATACCGGTCAGGGGATCCCACAACAGCGCATCCTGCCCCTTGAGGAAACTGGCCCTGACCTGATCGATCTCGTTCAGGCTACGCCGCACGAACCAGGTCTTGGGCTCGGTGAGAGGGGCTGAACGCTCCAAATCGCGCACGATACCGGTCAATGAGCCCGACACCAACTCCTGCTCCTGGCGGAAGATCCGCACCAGCAGACTCAAACTGCAACACCAGATGGCAAACAGAGAGAGCAGTGGAAAAACCACCATCCGCAACGCATCGTAGAGGCTGTTGCGAAACAGCACGGGTGGCAGATAGATATTGAGATCCCAGCCAATATCCGCCAGTTCGCGCTTAAGGAAAGTGCCATGGCACAACACATTCAGACCGAGCCACTGCTGGCCCTGATGCTGCTCGATGGGGTGATCTGCCAGCAGATCCATATTGCTGCCCACCACCAGCTGGCCGCTGTCGCGCAAGGTAAGATAGAGTGCTGCCTGATTACCGCCCACCGTCCGTTGTAGCGCCTGCTGCAGCGAGTCGAACGACATGTCGACCATCAGCAGCCCCAGCAGTTGCCCCTGATCGTCCCGCACCCGTTTAATCAGGCTGAGTATCAGTTCATTGGTATTGTATTCAGGGTAGGGGCCAAACCAGACGAGCTCGTCGCCCGGCATGGTGGTCACCTGATACCAAGGTCGCAGCGCCGCCTGATAACCGGGGGGCGGTAGCCAGTCCGGGTAGCTGTCGATACGATCCACGTTCAGGTTGTAAAAGTAGATGTAGTGGTTGCCTGGTTTGATCTTGTGCGCAATGGCCCAGATGGGGGAGTCGGCCAACCCGCCGCGAGCGATCTTCTCCTTGTCGAGCGAGGCCTCCAGCACCGCCAGTTGCCGCTCATTGACCTTCACCATCTCGTGGATCAGGGACGCCTCAACGGAGGAGGCCATGTGGCCGAAGCCGGATACCGTCATGTCGATATCCCGAAGATAGCTGGCAATGGCCATGATGATCGTCACGATCAGGATCAGCAAACCAAGCAGTGCGGAGAGAGGGGCCAGCACATAGTAGCGCTTGTTGAGATACGAGCGGCTCACATGACATCCGAGCAGGGGAAAACATAGCGGAATTGTGCGAGAGAAGAGGGAATGAATCATTGATTAATATCACTTCAACGTTCCTTGAGTGACATTTCCAACACTAACAAAACATCAAGGTTCGCAAACGAATATCAACTGACAGGAAAAAAGCGAGTTACCCCGGGTTAACCCCGCTCTGCATCGCGGGTGTTATAGTCTATACCTGACGCGGCCGGCGCTGGACAAACCGCCCATCACCGGCTGCAACGCCAAGCAGAACAAGGAGATGTTATGAGCAGTCCGTTTATCGAACAGATCAAAGCACGTCGTACCATCTATGCCCTGGGCGACCAGGTGTCCCACACGCCGGAGCAGCTGACGGCCCTGATCCAGGATGCCATCAAGCACAGCCCCTCCTCCTTCAACTCCCAGAGCTCCCGTGCCGTCATCCTGTTTGGCACCCAGCACCACAAGCTGTGGGATATCGTCAAAGCCGAGCTGAAAAAGATTGTGCCGCCGGAGGCCTATGCCCAGAGTGAGGCAAAGGTAGATGGCAGCTTCCGCGCAGGCTTCGGTACCGTGCTGTTCTTCGAAGACACCGACGTCATCAAGGATCTGCAGCAAAAATTCGCCCTCTACGCCGACAACTTCCCCATCTGGTCGGAACATGCCACCGGCATCGCCCAGTTTGCGGTCTGGACGACACTGGCGCAGGAGAAGGTCGGTGCCTCCCTGCAGCACTACAACCCGCTGATCGACGAGGCGGTACGCAAGGAGTGGAACCTGCCCGCCAGCTGGCTGCTGCGCGCCCAGATGCCCTTTGGCAGCATAAAGCAACCGGCCGGTGACAAGACTTTTATCGACGACGCTACCCGTTTCCGCGTTTTCAAATAACCGTTAAGAAAGCAAAACGCCCCCACATCTCGGGGGCGTTTTTATTGCGGCATACAGTGTTGATGGCGATGGTTCATACCGCAATCTGCGGTCGTCACGCACTCACTCCACCGCTCAGGCGGGCAGCGTCACCAGCAGGGACTCGCCTTCCCCCAACGCCACCTTCACCTCGCGCCAGTCGCGGATCACCGCCACCACCGCCGGATTGAGCGGCGCATCGCCCTCTACCTGCACCACGGTGCAGCCTGCACGCAGGGCGCTCTCGATACCGGCCGGGGCATCCTCGAACACCAAGCAACGAGCGGGCGAGACGCCAAGCCGTTCAGCCCCCAGCAGATAGGGCTCGGGATCGGGTTTGCCATTGACCACAGCTTCGGCCCCCACCAGCACGGCCGGCAGCGGCAAATCGGCACAACGCAGGCGATGGTGGGCAACCCGCTCACTTGCGGAGGTCACGATGGCCCAATGCTGTGGCGGCAGGTGGCGCAGCAACTCGCCAGCTCCGGCGATGGCGTTGCCGCCGGTATGCAGCATCTCCAGCTCGTCGAGCCGCGCTGCCTCCCGCTCTACATCCAGTTGCAGGGCCAGCGCCCGGATCACCTCCCGCGAGCGCATACCGTGGCACATAGCCAGCACCGGCTCGGGATCGAGCTGATGCTCACGACACCAGATCCGCCATACCTGCTCCACATCGTCGGTCGAGCAGACCAGAGTGCCATCCATATCGAGCAGCAGGGCGGATACCGACAGGGTGATCGTGTTCATGCCAGCACTCATACAGACACTCATACAGGCACCCCGGCCAGCTCGGGCAGAGAGCCAGAGAGCGCATCGGCAAAGGCCTGCTGCTGGACGGCACGCTCATAACAAGCGAGCGCCTGCTCGGCACTGCCAGCCCACACTTGCAAGGGGCCGACCACAAACCCCTGTTGCAACAGGCTGGCGAGCAGCTCCCCAGTCTCCGGGGCCGCCAATGGCTGGGCCAGCACCAGCGTGCCCTTGATCAAAAAAAGATAACGTTGAGTGGACATGATATGGCTCCTTGTTCCGGTTCATCGGAGGGCGATCCCCCCCCTTGCCGAGCCATTAGAACAAGGCGATTAGATAATTTATAATCAATAAATCGCCACTTTGGATAACCAATTGGAATGAAATTCGACTTGAGGCAACTGCAGGCGTTTGTGACGCTGGCCGACACCGCCAACTACCGGGAAGCGGCCAGCCGCCTCTTTATCACCCAACCGGCCCTCACCAAGCAGATCCAGGGGCTGGAGCAGACGCTGGGCTGCACCTTGTTCAAGCGGGGTCGCCACGGTGCCGAGCTGACGGCGCTCGGCGCCCAGCTGCTCACTCAGGCGAGTGCGCTGGTCGAGCACGGTCGGGAGTTCGAAAGCCATGCGCTGGCAGTGGCGAGTGGCGTGGCCGGTCGGCTCAAGATTGGGTTTGGCCTGTCGAGCTTTGCGCTTGCACCCTCGCTGGTGGCCCGCTTCAAGCAGCAGGTCACGGACGTGATGATCCATCTGCAGGATATGCCCTCCGCGATCCAGCAGGAGCAGTTGCTCTCCGGCCAGTTGCAGCTGGGCTTTATGCGCAGACCTCAGGTGCCGCAGTTACAGGAGCACAGACTGCTGATCGACCGGCTGGTGCTGGCAGTGCCGACACGAATGACCGAACCAGACCCGGCCGCATTCGACGTCCAGCAGGCACTGACCAGTCAACCCCTGTTGCAGATGGTGGGCCACCGCTGCCCCGGACTCAGCCAGCAGATCGCCGATTTTCTCGGCGCCAATCGGCTGATCGGCATGGTCCAGGAGGCCGAGGATATCCAGACGCTGGTGGCATTGGTCGCGGCGGGCATCGGCAATGCCATCCTGCCGCGCAGCGTCAGCTTTATCGCAGGGCCCGATGTCACCCTCTATCCTCTCTCTGGTCCCAGCTCCGAGTGGGAGGTCAGCATGGTATGGAATCCGGACTTTGCCGACCCCATCCGGGATCACTTCGTCAGGCAGGTGATCGCCAGCCATCCCCTGCCGGTGTCAGCCACGCCAGAGCGCTGAAACCAACCCTTACTGGTAGCTAACACCGTGACCAGCCAAAAAACAGTGCGCCTCCATCAAGGGGGCGCATGCAGGACAAAAGCGGCAATGCGGCTCAACAGCTGGCGCAGTGACTACGGTTTTTACCCGACCCCTTGGCGCAATAAAGCGCCGCATCGGCCGCGGCCAGCAACGCCCCTTCTCCCTCCAGCAGTTGCTCTGCTGTGTAGGTGGCAATGCCAATGCTGGCGCTAAGCTGAATATTATTTGCCACCACAATGTCGAGATCGTTGATGGCCTGGCGGATCTCCTCTCCAATCCGCTGAGCCGCATCTCGATCGGTATTGCCGAGGATCAGGGCAAACTCGTCACCACCAAAACGGCAGGGCAGATCCGCTGGGCGCTGGCAAAAGGATTGCAGAAGATGGCCCACCAGCTGGAGGGAGCCATCTCCCATCTGATGACCAAGATGGTCATTGCACGCCTTGAAGTTATCCAGATCCAGCATGATGAGGGAGAGCGGGGTATGTTCACGCATGCTGCGCCGCCACTCGTTATGCAAAAAGCTGTTGAACAGCCGCCGATTGGCCAGTCCGGTCAGAGGATCATGTTGGGAGAGGCTGGCAACTTCCAGCTCCAGCAGCTTGCGCTCGGTGATATTGATATGGGCGATGGAAAAATACTCGGCGTCAAGTCCGGGTACCGGCGCTACTCGCATCATAAACCAGCGCTGGGTGTCGGGGCTGTGGCAGGGGTATTCCAGATAGAACTTCTCCTGCTGATGCCGGATAACCCGGAGGATCCCCTCCACGGCAGCCAATCCAGAGGGCTCGGTTTCAGCGTCACAAGCCCCCATATAATTGACCCCAATCCAGTTATATCCCTTTGGCATGCCGTTTTGCTCGGCAAACAGATCCCAGGCGAGATTGGTGTAATGGATCACGCCATCCCGATCTATCACCGATATCTGGTCTTCCAGCGAATCCAGCAGCGCAGCCAGATGATGGGCTCGCTCGGCAAAGCGACTCTGCCGCTTCTGTATATCATCCGCCATGGTGGCCATCCTGTGGCAAAAGTGGCATACCGCCACCTATTAACAATTAAGTCAGCAGATAGAGTAAAGCACCCCATTCCCACTTAGCCAACTGAGACCAAATTTCACCATCGAACACTATCCGGCAAGGTTTCAGGCCAGTTTCCCTGTTCCGGATAACAAGAGCACATCATGAGAATATGTATCTGATCAGTCACATTTAATGACCACACCACTGATTTTCGCAGGGGATGCCATCGCCCTCTCCGTCCATTTTAGTGTTCGGGCAATGTTGCAAAAACCAGGTTGCCTCCTCGCAGGAAGTCATCTGGGAACAATGCTGCCGACCATCACACTGGCGAATAAAGGTCGTTGCCTGTGGCGTGCTGACCTCCTCCTGATTGAAAGAGGAGACCGGCAATGGCGCCATCGACTCGGCCGAGAAACGGGAATAGATGGAAAAGAGGCCGACGAGCACCAACAGGGGGATCAGTTTGCCACTCCAGCTGCTCTTGCGACGTCGATAGGGGTTACTTCTCTCTCTGGTCGAGGTGGGTCGTGGCGGCTGACTTGCCGCCCGAAACGATGGCGCCGCTGATGATGCGGACGAAGGCACGGCATCCGCCAACGTGAGCGGGCGATCGGGGAAAAAGACCTGCAACGCCCTCGGTTTGCCATCCTGGCCACTGCCGATCAGATAGGTGACACGCTCCCCCGGCTCTGGCACCCGGCCATCTGATTGCAGCGCCGTAACATGCACAAACAGCCCTGCACTGCGTGATCCATTGATTGTCTGCTCGGCGCCATTTTGCTCCGGCGTAATAAATCCAAAGCCGCGCGCCTCGTTCCAGCTCGCGATCCGTCCCTGATAACGCATCTGTCCATCCTTGTTGTTATCCATGTGAGCACTATCTTGCCTGACAATCATGTTGCCCAAAAGCGCTGCGGCCCGACAGGGGGCCGCAGGGTCAATCTCAAAACGGTGATCGGGCGCAGCCTGCGTTAAGGATCAAGCTAGCTGGGACACCTTGATGAGCTCGGCGATGCGACCCAGCATCCGCAGCGAGGTGTGATGCTCGATGTCATCTGCGGCAGCGCAAGCGTCCTCCAGAATGGTGATGGCGTAGTCGCGATCGTGACCATCCCGCGCTGCCGCCTGAATGGCCCAGCTGGTACTCACCCCGCACAGATAGAGATGGTCGATATGGTTGGCTCGCAGCGCAGGCTCCAGCGCCGTGCCATAGAAGGGGCTGACCCTGGGCTTGGCCAGCACCAGATCACTGGGTTGCACATCCAGATCCGGGTGAAAGTCGGTGCCACTGTCAGCCAAAGAGAGCGCACCCAACTGGTGAGCCCGACCAAACATGGGGGAGCCCTTGGGTTGCAGTTGATAGCCGCCGTCAAAGCCCACCTTGATCAGCACCACCAGCCAGCCGTGGGCGCGGGCATGGGCCAGCGCCTGATTGGCGTGCGCAATGGCATCCTGCTCCACCACGTGGGCTGCGGAGGCGGCAATGCGCCCGTCGGGATGGGCAATATCGTTGATAAAATCGATCACCAGCAGTGCCTTGTTCATCACCTTTGCTCCTTCGTGCATTCAGCACGTGCTATCTGGTTCCGACCTGTCAAACCAGCCCCAGTGCATAACGCAGGGCCATCTCCTTGAGCGGGCCCGCCTTGTCCGCCAGATTGAGAGCAAGATTGCGGGCCAGCTTGAGGGGGCCAATCTCGTTGCTGAATACCCCGTAGAAGAGATCCATTCCCGACTGCATCAGCAGGTTGTCGGGGCGACGGCGCCGCTCGTAGCGCTCGGCCAGCACAAGTTGATGCCAGTCGGCGCCAGCACCTTGCAACAAGTCGACCCAGCAGGCCACATCCTTGAAGCCGAGGTTGACCCCCTGCCCCGCCAGCGGGTTGATGGTGTGGGCAGCATCGCCAAGCAGCACCACCCGACCGGCGTGATAGTCGTTGGCGTGGCGGCGCACCAGCGGGAAGCTCCCTTTGCCGGTGACGGTAAAGCCGCCGAGCCGATTCGGGAAGTGGCGGCGCACTTCGGCGGCAAGCCCTTCGTTGCTCATGGCAACCAGCGCGCGGATACGGGCCGGGCTGTCATACCACACCAGGGAGCCGTGCTGGCCCGGCAGCGGCAGGAAGGCGCGCGGACCGCTCGGGGTGAACTGCTGCCAGGTGATATCTTCCTGCGCAAAGTCGGTGTCGATATTGATCAGCATGCAGTGCTGGCGGTACTCGAAGCGCGATACGCCGATACCCGCCAGCTTGCGGGTGTGGGATTCGGCGCCGTCGCAGGCCAGCACCCAGCGGGCCGCCAGCTCGGTGCCGTCGTCCAGAGTCAGCACAGCTTCATCTGCACTCTGGCGCAGGCTGGTCACCGCCGCCGGGGTGTGGGTCTGGATGGTGGGAAAATCCTCCATCCGCTTGAGCAGGGCGAGCTGGACCAACCGGTTTTCGATGATGTAGCCGAGCTGGGGCAAGCCGAGATCGGCGGCATTGAAGCGGGTGGCAAAGCCGTCCAGCTCCCAGGTCTCCAGCCGGCGATAGGGGCAGAGCCGCATCTGCTGCAGATGGTGCCAGGCACCAGCTTGCTCCAGCAGCGCCACCGAAGCCTGACTGATGGCGGAGACCCGCAGATCCAGCGGCTGCTCCGGCGCGTAATGCTCCGGCAGTTGGGTCTCGATGACCCGCACCGAGAGGCCCTGAGCCGCCAGCAGACAGGCGGTGGCGGCGCCCACCATGCCGGCGCCGACGATGGCGATATCACACTGTTCCATACATTTATTCCTGAAAGGGTGCGTCCGGCGACAGCGCCCGGACGTGAACCGGATGGCAGCATGATAGCGCAAGGGCGACTGATAAACAGTGAGACAAACGGGGAATTGCTGCGTCAAATCAAGGAGAAAGCTTATTGAGCTTGACGGCAACAGGTATCGGGTGAGCACCATTGCCAGCTGGATATTAGCTAGGCAGTATCCAGATTGCGGAGTAAAATGCGCGGTCCTTTGACCATGCCGATTTCAAAACAAGTCAAGAGAAGCAATGAGCAAGAAACTTCACATTAAAACCTGGGGTTGCCAGATGAACGAGTATGACTCGTCCAAAATGGCCGACCTGTTGGATGCCAGTAATGGCTACACCCTTACCGAAGAGCCCGAAGAGGCAGATGTCTTGCTGCTGAATACCTGCTCCATCCGCGAAAAGGCGCAGGAGAAGGTGTTCCACCAGCTGGGACGCTGGAAAAAGCTCAAGGCCAACAAGCCCGGTCTGGTGATCGGCGTGGGTGGCTGCGTTGCCTCTCAGGAGGGTGATGCCATCCGCCAGCGCGCTCCCTATGTGGATATCGTGTTCGGCCCGCAGACCCTGCATCGCCTGCCCGCCATGATCAAGGAAGTGCAAGAGGGCCATGGTGCCCAGGTTGATATCGCCTTCCCCGAGATCGAAAAATTCGACAATCTGCCCGAACCGCGCGCCGAAGGGGCTACCGCGTTCGTCTCCATCATGGAAGGCTGCTCCAAATACTGTACTTACTGCGTGGTGCCCTACACCCGCGGTGAAGAGGTGAGCCGACCGCTGGACGACGTGCTCTACGAAATCGCCCAGCTCGCCCAGCAGGGCGTGCGCGAAGTGAACCTGCTCGGCCAGAACGTCAACGCCTACCGCGGTCCGACCTTTGATGGCGGCATCTGCACCTTCGCCGAGCTGCTGCGTCTGGTGGCCGCTATCGACGGTATCGATCGCATTCGCTACACCACCAGCCACCCGATCGAGTTCACCGACGACATCATCGAAGTCTACAAAGACACCCCGGAAGTGGTCAGCTTCCTGCACCTGCCGGTGCAGAGCGGCTCCGACCGTATCCTGACCATGATGAAGCGCCCGCACACCATCCTGGAGTACAAATCCAAGATCCGTCGCCTGCGTGCAGCCCGTCCCGACATCACCATCAGCTCCGACTTCATCGTTGGCTTCCCGAACGAGACGGACGAAGACTTTGAAGCAACCATGAAGCTGATCGAAGATGTGGGTTTCGACATGAGCTTCAGCTTCATCTTCAGTCCGCGCCCGGGCACCCCGGCCGCCGACATGCCAGACGATGTCGACATGGAAGTGAAGAAAGCCCGTCTGGCCCGCCTGCAGCACGTCATCAACAACCAGGCGATGCAGATTGGCCGTGCCATGCTGGGCACCACCCAGCGCATCCTGGTGGAAGGGCCCTCCAAGCTCGATCCGATGCAGCTGTGTGGCCGCACCGAGAACAACCGGGTGGTCAACTTCGAAGGCCAGCACACCCTGATCGGCGGTTTTGCCGACGTGGAGATCACCGAGGTGCGTCCCAACTCCCTGCGCGGCAAGTTCATCCGCGGCGAGAGCGAGATGAACCTGCGGATCGCCACCGCCCCGAGCGAAATCCTGGCCCGACGCCCGGATAACGTGCCGGACGAGCTGGGCGTGGCCGCCTTCACACCCCATTAATCCCCTCCTCCCCATTCGCCCGGCGGATGGGGAGCGCCTTGAGACGAGGATATTTTGAGCCGACACATCTCGACCCTGAATCTGCATCTGGAGCCCGCCGACAACCAGCGCCTTGCTAGCCTCTGCGGCCCCTTCGATGACAACATCAAGCAGCTGGAGCGCCGCCTCGGCGTCGAGATCAGCTACCGTGACAGCCACTTCCAGTTGCTGGGCAAGCAGGCCCAGGTGGATGCCGCCGCCGTCATCCTCAAACACCTCTATGTGGAAACCCAGCCCCTCAAGGGTGGCAAGGTGACCGACATCACTCCCGACATGGTCCATCTGGCCATTCAGGAGTCGCGGGTGCTGGAGCAGGATGACGAACCGGCGCCGAGCATCCCCTATGGCAAGGAGGTGACGGTCAAGACCAAGCGCGGTCTCATCAAGCCACGCAGCCCCAATCAGGCCCAGTACATCGCCAATATCGTGCGCCACGACATCTGTTTCGGCATAGGCCCAGCCGGTACCGGCAAGACCTATCTGGCGGTCGCGGCAGCCGTGGATGCGCTGGAGCGTCAGGAGATCCGCCGCATTCTGCTGACCCGTCCGGCGGTGGAAGCAGGCGAGAAGCTGGGCTTCCTGCCTGGCGATCTCTCCCAGAAGGTCGATCCTTACCTGCGCCCGCTCTACGACGCCCTGTTCGAGATGCTGGGCTTTGAGCGGGTCGAAAAGCTGATGGAGCGCAACATCATCGAAGTGGCGCCGCTCGCCTATATGCGCGGAAGAACCCTCAATGACGCCTTTATCATTCTCGATGAGGCCCAGAACACCACCACCGAGCAGATGAAGATGTTCCTGACCCGGATCGGCTTCAACTCCAAGGCGGTGGTCACCGGTGACATCACCCAGGTAGACCTGCCGCGCAACGCCAAATCCGGCCTGCGCCATGCGCTGGAAGTGCTGCAAGGGGTCGATGGTCTGTCGTTCAACTTCTTCGAGTCCAAAGACGTGGTTCGCCACCCGGTGGTGGCCCGCATCGTGCAGGCCTATGAGGCGTTCGACGCCAAGCAGGCAGCCGAGAAGGTGGCCGGCCAAACAAACGCCAGCAAAGAGAGCGAGCAATGAGCGTAACCCTGGATCTGCAGCTGGCCAGTGCCAGCACTGACGGCCTGCCCACCGAAGCCCAGCTGCAAGGCTGGCTCGACGGCACCATTCTCGGCTTCCAGCAAGAGGCTGAAGTGACGGTGCGCATCGTCGACGAGGCGGAGAGCAACGAGCTCAATCTCACCTATCGCGGCAAGGACAAGCCCACCAACGTGCTCTCCTTCCCGTTCGAGGCGCCACCCGGTCTGGAGCTGCCGCTGCTCGGCGATCTGGTGATCTGCCGTCAGGTGGTAGAGCGCGAGGCCGAGGAGCAGGGCAAGCCCCTCATGGCCCACTGGGCCCACATGGTTGTGCACGGCAGTCTGCATCTGCTAGGTTATGACCATATCGAGGATGAGGAAGCCGAAGAGATGGAGCAGCTTGAGCGCGACATCATGCAGGAGCTCGGTTTTGCCGATCCTTATCTGAACGACGAAGAGTAAAACGCTGGACGGTCATCGTCTTGAAACAGCAGATGACCATCCTTATATAACCCGAACTATTTCAAGTGTGTTCATACGAGTAACCAAGAGAGAAAATGACCGACGATCACCCTAGTACCGGCTCGCCGAAGAAAACCTGGCTCGACAAACTCAGCCAACTCTTCCAGGGCGAGCCAAAAGACCGCAATGATTTGGTAGACGTGATAGCCGATGCCGAAGAGCGCGACCTCATCGATCAGGACACCAAGGACATGATCGAGGGGGTGCTGGAGATCGCCGATCTTCGCGTGCGCGATATCATGATCCCCCGCTCCCAGATGGTGACCATCGAGAAGTCCCAGCCGGTGGATGCAATCCTGCCGGTGATCATCGAGTCCGGCCACTCCCGCTTCCCGGTGATCAACGAGGACAAGGATCATGTGGAGGGCATTCTGCTCGCCAAGGATCTGCTCCCCTTCGGATTTGGCGGCCATCACGCCAGCGAGCCGCTGCAGCTCGAGAAAATCTTGCGCCCCACGGTGATCGTGCCGGAAAGCAAACGGGTTGACCGTCTGCTCAAGGAGTTCCGTGAAGAGCGCTACCACATGGCCATCGTGGTCGACGAATTTGGTGGCGTCTCCGGTCTGGTGACCATCGAAGACATACTGGAACTGATCGTTGGCGAGATCGACGACGAGTTTGACGACATCGAGGATGAGCCGGACGAAATCCGCCGCCTCAGCAAGCGGGTCTTCTCCATCAGCGCCCTGACCGAGATCGAGGATTTCAACGACTTCTTCGGCACCAAATTCAGCGATGAAGAGGTGGATACGGTAGGCGGTCTGGTGATGCACGCCTTCAGCCACCTGCCCAAGAAGGGCGAGGAGATCGAGCTAGATGGCTACCTGTTCAAGGTGATGCATGCCGACCGGCGCCGTCTGCAGCAACTGCAGGTGAAGATCCCCGAGCACCACGCGGCGGCGCAATCCGAGCCGCAATAAGCAGATCCGCTCGATGTGTGAAACAACGCCCCGACCTCGGGGCGTTGTGCTCTCTGCCACCGGCATCGAGGCTCGCCGTTACCCCGCTTACAGGTTAAGATATCGGCCATTCGACCCCAGTTGCACACCAAGACGAGCACCATCGCCCGTGAGATTATCCCCTGTTACTTCCAAAATTCTGTTAAGCCTCAGTGCATTGGCCTCTGGCGCCATCGCCG
>NZ_QAJD01000102.1:0-7433 GCF_003061465.1 Aeromonas sp. HMWF017 | reverse complement strand
CTTTTTGCCGGGCCTGTGGTGGATCCACGTCAGCATGACCGAGTTTGGCGGCATCCCGCTGCCGGTCGCCTTCGTGCTGCTGGCCGGGCTCTCCGCCTATCTGGCACTCTACCCGACGCTCGCCTGCTGGGTCTTTGCCCGCTTCTTTGGCGGCCGTCACTGGAGCCGCTGGCTGCTCGCCTTCCCAGCTCTGTGGTTGGTCGCTGACTGGCTGCGCGGCTGGGTGATGACCGGCTTCCCCTGGCTCTGGTTTGGTTACAGCCAGATCGACGGCCCTCTCAAGGGCTTCGCCCCCATTCTCGGGGTGCAGGGCATCACCCTTGCTCTGCTGTTCTCCGCTTCCGCTATCTGGCTGGTGTGGAAGTCCCGCTCCCCGCTCTGGCTGGCGGTGCCCGCCCTGCTGGTGGCCGGTGCCCACGGCCTGATGCAGCTCAACTGGGTCACCCGTGGCGAGCCGATCAAGGTGGCGCTGGTGCAGGGCAATATCGCCCAGTCCCTCAAGTGGGATCCGGAGGCGCTGGCCCCCACGGTGCGCACCTATCAGGACTTGAGCCGCGAGAATCAGGATGCCGACATCATCGTCTGGCCGGAATCGGCGATCCCGGCTATCGAAAAGGCGATGGGCCCCTATCTGGAGAATCTGGACAAGGCGATGAAGGTGAACGATACCGGCCTGCTGGCGGGGATCATCCACTACGACGAGCAGCAACAGCGCTTCTACAATACCGTGCTCGGCATGGGGGTGCAGGATGCGGATGGCAAGGAGTCCTACTTCTACAACCACTCCAACCGCTACAACAAATACCACCTGCTGCCCATCGGCGAGTTCGTGCCATTTGAAGATCTGCTGCGCCCCATCGCCCCCTTCTTCAACCTGCCGATGTCCTCCTTCAGCCGGGGTGACGAAGTGCAGCCCAACCTGATCGCCAAGGGGCTCAAGTTTGCCGCCGCCATCTGCTACGAGATCATCTTCCCGGAGGAAGTGCGCCGCAACGTCAATGCCGATACCGACTTCCTGCTGACTGTTTCCAACGACGCCTGGTTCGGCACCAGCATCGGTCCCTGGCAACATATGGAGATCGCCCGGATGCGCGCGCTGGAGCTGGCTCGTCCACTGCTGCGGGACACCAACACCGGCATCACTATCGTGACCGAGATCGATGGCAGCATCATCGGCCAGATCCCGCAGTTTGAAGCGGGCGTGCTGCGCAGCGAGGTGCGTCCTGCCCACGGCGAGACCCCCTACATGCGCTTTGGCAGCTGGCCCCTCTACGGCCTGACCGTGCTGCTGCTGGGTCTGGCGCTGGCGCTGCGCCCCAAGGCTCACCCCTGGGCCCGCGAGCTGTAACGCCAATCCGCAATCCCCGATAAAAAACGAGGCGCCCGCAGGCGCCTCGTTTTTTTCATCTCCAATCAAAGCGATATGCCTGAGAAGGACATAAAGCCGAGGGACATCAGCCCCGCCACGATAAAGGTGATGCCGATGCCCCGCAGCCCCTCGGGTACATCAGCGTACTTCAGTTTCTGGCGCAGCCCGGCCATGGCGACAATGGCCAGCAGCCAGCCAAGCCCCGAGCCTGCGCTGTAGACCAGCGACTCGGCAAAATCGTAATCCCGCTGCGCCATAAACATCACCCCGCCGAAGATGGCGCAGTGCACCGTCAACAGCGGCAGATAGATGCCGAGCGCCTGATAGAGCGCCGGAACGTACTTGTCGAGCACCATCTCCATCACCTGCACCAGCGCCGCCAACACCCCGATGTAGATGATGTAATCGAGAAATCCCAGATCGAATTCGCCGAAAAAGGTGCTGCCTGCCCGCAAGATATGGCGGTAAATCAAGTTGTTGAGGGGAATAGCGATCACCATCACCACCAGGATCGTCATGCCAAGGCCAAAGGCGGTGTTGATGTTCTTCGAGACGGCCAGAAAGGTACACATCCCCAGAAAGAAGGCCAGGGCGAGGTTTTCGACAAAGATTGAGTGAATAAACAGGTTGAGGTAGTAGTCCATAGGTGTGCTCACCAGGTGTTTGCGCAAAGAGAAAGTCTGCCTCTGGCCGATGGCCAGCAGCATGGACGAAACAACAGAAAGCGCGGACGCAGTACCGGACGATAGAGCGCAGGCAGCAGGTGTCAACCTGCCCCGTCAGTCAATCGGGAGCGTTAAAAGCCGTGTGAAAACGTGGATGAGCGTCCGCCAGCCGGGTGAGCTAGTCGCCGTGACAGAAGCGAAATTGCAGATAGTGGCCGCAGAGTTGCCGTTTATGCAGATAGCCAACGTGGCCACAAGCTTGTCTGACATAGATCAGCGGCACAAAGAACAGCAGGCCACAGAGCAGGCCGAGGATGTCGTACTGGAACCAGGCCAGCAGCATCTGATAGAGATGGCCTTCCCGCTCCTTCGCCAACCGCCGCCCCTGCTCGACCCCGTGGCGCCACTGGTTGCCCGGCAGCAAGCCGACCGTGTCGACCAGACGCTGGTTGATCGGGTCTTGCAGTGCCATCCCCGCCGTCGCCCCGGCAGATGGCCCCTGCGAAACGGCGCTCAGCCCAGCTGCGGCAAAAGCAGCGAGCCACAGAATGCAGGCGATGGCAAAGGCCATTGCACCGTGCTGTATGCGGCTTGGGGGTAAGCGACTGGCAAGAGGCAAGGATCGAGCTCCTTCAGGGATGACAGGAATGCGGGGATAAATATATCACAAGCCATCGCTTTATTGGATTTTGATATTCACCTAATCATGCAAATCAGCACTAAACACTCAATTATCACTGAACTTGGCATTTAAAAACTAAAACAAATGGGGGAGCATCTGCTCCCCCGTCCGATCACTGGCTCACCCTCAATGGCAATAGCCATCCTCTTCACATCGCCTGCAGGCAGCAGATCACATAGCCGTAACTGCCCAGATATTGGCGGTGGATGGCTACTTCCCGGCTCAAGTCCTGCCAGGCGGCACTCTCCCCCAGCTCGTCTCGATAGCGCACCAGATTGACCTCGATAGGGTCCAGATAGTTGTTCCAGGCGCTCATCGGCAAGGGAGTGTGCGACAGGCAGCGGTAGCCTGCCGCTTGTATCGTCTCAAGCAGGCCCGCCAGCGTCTGCATGGCGGGATAATCCTGCTGCCAGAATGCCAATGCCTCCTCGGGCGGGTTATCGGTCAGCCAGACCGCATCACTGAGCACGATGCAAGCCTGCGGGCTCGCGAGCAGCGGACGCCACGCCTTCAGCGCATTGGCAACCCCCATCACGTAAGCGCTCCCCTCTGCCCAGATGAGGTCGGCCGGGGCCAGATCGTCCGGCAGTGCCGCCATGTTGGCGCAGAGGGTGGAGACATGCTCAAAGCCTGCTGCACGGGCGGAGTGCGCCACGGCGGCCAGTGCCTCCTCTTCCAGATCGATGGCTACGATGGCGGCATCGGTCACCTGAGCCAGCGCCATGGTCGAGGCACCGCGCCCGCAGCCCATGTCGAGGATCCGGCGCGGCCGGATGGGCAAGGCGGCAAACTGCTGCTGGGTGAAGGCGCGATCCCCCGGCCCCCAGTAACTCATGCCATCCAGCAGCTGGATAAAGTCCTTGATGTAACGCTCATGTTCATTCATGTCTTTGCTCAACCATTGCAAGTGGTAGCGATCTTTCTCGCTAAAACCCTGTTTCATCACCCACGCGAAGTAGGCCTCCGGTGCCTCGCGCTGCAGTTGCAGCTGCCAGGCCTTGAATTCCTCACCGGAGCGCGGGCGCAGCCCTGCCAGATCCGCCAACAGATCCCGGGCGCGCTGCATCCGCGCCAGCTCCTCATCCAGCTCCCTGACCCGGGCCTGCAATGCCGCTTGATCTATCTCGCCAGCCAGACAGGCGAGGCACTGCTTGAGGCTGAGACCACCAGCCTGCAGGGCCTGCACCATCTGCAGCCGCTGCAGATCCCCCTCGTCGTAGTGGCGATAGCCGTTGGCGGCCCGGGTGCCGGCAATCACCCCCAGCTTCTCGTAATAGAGCAGGGTGGAGCGGGCGAGGCCGCAGCGGCGGGCCAGTTCGGATATTTTCATGGCAATAACTCACGGTGCGGGCCCTCAGGTGACCCGATAGAGACGAGCTTAAACTGTGAAGCTATAGACAGGTCAACGCCCTTTTCCAGAGATCCGCCAACAAAAACGGCCACCCGAGGGTGGCCGTTGTCAGCGCTATCTGTGATAAAGCGGCGATAGAGCAGCGATGCTACCGGCTCAAAGACCGGCTGCCTCCAGATGCTCCACCAGCAGCTGCACGCTGCGGTTGCCGCGCCACTCGTTGACGTCGAGCCGGTAGACCAGCCGCACCCGCTTGACCGAGGCATCGGGCCAACGCTTGAGATCGACGCCGAAGGCGATGGCATCCACCGCATGGCCGGAATCCGTGGTCAGCATCATCTTGAGGTGCTTCTCCCCCACCAGCCGCTGCTGTACCAGCACGAATTCGCCGTCAAACAGTGGCTCGGGGAAGGCCTGGCCCCAGGGGCCGGAGGCGCGGATCAGCTCCGCCAGCTCCAGACTCAGCTCATCGGGCAGCAGCTCGCCATCAGTGAGCAGTACCCCGGTCAAAAGCTCCGGCGTCACCAGCTCGCTGATGACCGCCTCAAAGGCCCGACCGAACGCCTCGATATTGGCCTTGGGCAGGGTCAGCCCCGCCGCCATGGCGTGACCGCCAAACTTGCCCATCAGGCCCGGATGGCGGGTATCGAGCAGTTCCAGCGCATCGCGCAGGTGCACGCCGGGGATAGAGCGGCCGGAGCCCTTGAGCTCGGTCTCGCTGCTCTCGGCAAACGCGATGACCGGGCGGTAGTACTTCTCCTTCACCTTGGAGGCCACCAGCCCCACCACCCCCTGATGCCACTCGTCCCGATGCAGCACTATACCCGACGGCACCTCGCCGTCGCGAAAACGGATCTGCTCCAGGGTGGCGAGGGCCTCCTGCTGCATCCCCTGCTCGATCTCCTTACGCTCCTGATTGAGGCTGTCCATCTCGGCCGCAAGCTGGCGCGCCAGATTGAGGTCATCACAGAGCAGACAGGCGACCCCGAGGGACATGTCATCGAGGCGCCCCACCGCGTTGAGGCGCGGCCCCAGCGCAAAGCCGAGGTCGGCGGCGGTGAGACGGCGACCATCGCGGCCCGACACATCCACCAGCGCCTGAATGCCGGGGCGGCAGCGCCCGGCCCGGATCCGCTGCAACCCCTGATGGACGAGAATGCGGTTGTTGCCATCGAGCGCCACCACGTCGGCGACCGTGCCGAGGGCCACCAGATCGAGGTAATCCGCCACATTGGGGGCGCGTAGCCCTTGCCGTTCGTACCAGCCAAGCTGACGCAGATGGGTGTTGAGGGCCGCCATCAGATAGAAGGCCACCCCCACCCCGGCCAGCGACTTGGAGGGGAAGTCGCAACCGTGCTGGTTCGGGTTGACGATGGCATCGGCGTCAGGCAGCTCCTGACCCGGCAAATGGTGATCGGTAACCAGTACCTGCATGCCGGCCACCTTGGCTGCCGCCACCCCGGCGATGCTGGAGATGCCGTTGTCTACCGTGATCAGGAACTCGGCGCCGCGGGCCACCGCCAGCTCGACAATTTCGGGGGTGAGGCCATAGCCAAACTCGAAGCGGTTGGGCACCAGAAAATCGATGTGGCGACCGCCCATGGCGCGCAGGGCCAGCACACACAGCGCCGAACTGGTGGCACCATCGCAGTCAAAGTCGCCGACGATAAGGATCCGTTTCTGGGCAGTCAGGGCATCCGCCAGCAGCGGCACCGCCTGCTCCATGCCATAGAGGCGCTGGGGCGGCAACAGCTGGCTGGCGCTGCGCTCCAGCAGGGCGGGATCCTCTACGCCACGGCTGGCGAAGATTTGGCGAAGCAGGGGATGCAGGGTGGCAGGCAGATGGGAATCATCAACTCGCGGACGACGACGAATGTGCAGAGGCATCAAAATTATCCAGTATCTTGAGCAGCTGTTCGGGGCTCTGATACCCGCGCACCAGATCCCCGTCGGAGGAGACCCAGGCCGGCAGTACCTTGACCCCCAACCATTGGCTCAGGCCAATATTTTGGATAAGGGTCTCACTACATGCTGTTTGAGGCAAATAGGCTTTTAACGGATCATTTTGCAGCAGGGGATCGCTGCACCAGTCTGTGGCCCGTTCGGCGTGATCAATCACCGGATATAGTGCCACGCTCACCCCGGATGCCTGCAGGTGTTGCAAGGTGCCGGAGAGCTGACGGCGCTTGGCGTCCTGCTCGCCGAGAAACAGTGCGACCCGGTGACGCTCATTCCGGGCCTTGAGCACGATGGGGGCATGGGCCACCTGTGCCAAGCCAAGTCGGCGCTGCTCGCGCATACCCGAGATGGTCAGGTTCTTCATGTCGCGGGTCATATCCAGCATGACCCCCTGCACCACATAATCCCCTTTGGCATCGCTGTAGAGCACCCCCTGCGAGGTGCCCAGCATATACAACCCTGCGATCGGGGTCGGTTCAACCAGATAGACGGGGACCCCCAACCGGGCCGTGATGGTCTGTTTCAAGGCTTGGGTATCCATCCCCGCTCTGGCAGAAAATGTGCACAAAAGCATCATTCCCAGTAGTAAATACTTCACTTGTTTACTCACGTGGTATGAATGAATCGACCCAGCAAACTACAGCAGCACAGCTCATCATTCAACCAGCTACTTACCAAAAAATTAATATCACTTTGTACCAAAAAAATGGTTCCCCCCGATTGCCAAGGACTCATAACGCCCGCAAGCTAGTCAGGACGACAGGAATAACGCGGCTTAGCCTCTGTTTTTCCTGACAAGAGTTCGCCCTTTGGCAAGGGTAATCAACGCGCTATCTTGTTTAATTTCGGAGGAAATAATGAGTCTGATTCAAGAGTTCAAAGCCTTTGCCGCCCGCGGCAACGTCATCGACATGGCGGTCGGTATCATCATTGGTGCCGCCTTCGGCAAAATTGTCTCCTCTTTTGTCGGTGACGTGATCATGCCGCCCATCGGCCTGATCCTGGGCGGCGTAGACTTCAGCGACCTGGCGGTCACCCTGAAGGCCGCAGAAGGTGCAACACCCGCCGTAGTTATCGCCTATGGCAAGTTCATCCAGACCATCATCGACTTTCTGATCATCTCTTTTGCCATCTTCATGGGACTGAAGGCCATCAACACCCTCAAGAAGAAGCAGGAAGAGGAAGCCGCCGCCCCGGCAGGCCCAACCAAGGATCAGGAGCTGCTGACCGAGATCCGCGATCTGCTGAAATCCCAGCAAGGGAAATAAGCGCCATCTCCTGTCGTGTAGAGATAAAAAAACCGCCTGCTGGCGGTTTTTTGTTTTTGAAAGGCCAACAACTCAGGCTCTGGGGTGGTGCTCACCGTGCAGCGCCTTGAGTCGCTCGTTGGCCACATGGGTGTAGATC
>NZ_QAJD01000101.1:16625-22694 GCF_003061465.1 Aeromonas sp. HMWF017 | reverse complement strand
ACCCCAGATGGTACGCGCCGCCGGTTGTGGCACCCTGCTCGGCGCCAGCCTGCTACTGTGGGTCACCGCTATCAGCCAGAGCGATGCGCTCGGCAGCGGCGCCTTTATCATGAGCGTCGCCACCCTGATGGCCCCACTGGCCGCATGGGCCGCCTTTCGGGCCAAACCCGGCCGCCACTACTGGCTCACCCTGCCCATCGCCATCGCGGGTCTGTTGCTGCTCTCCAGCAGCACCCACTGGGGCGTGTCGCTTTCGCTGTTCTGGTTTCTGGCGGCAGCCACCACTCTCGGCATCCAGCTGGCCGTCCATCGCCACTTCGCCCAATCCATTGCTCCCACCTGGCTCACCTGCATCCAGCTGGCGATGACCGGCCTGCTCGGCACCCTGCTCTCCCTGCTGACCGAGCAGTGGCCCGAGGCCGGTGTCAGCCACGGCATCTGGGGCTGGTTTGCGGCGAGCGTCTTGATCGCCACCACCCTGCGCTACTGGCTGCTCACTCATGCGTTGAGCAAGATGACCACCGCCCACGCCGCCCTGATGATGCTGCTGGAACCGGTCTGGACCCTGATCCTGAGCACCCTCTTCTATAGCGAACCGCTCGGTGGTGCCAAACTGGCTGGAGCCGGACTGGTGCTCGGCGCCCTGGTGCTCTACCAACTGCCCCTGCTGCTGCGCAGTCGCATGCTGAAACCGGCACGCTAGATGCCCACGGCAAACACCTCAGCGCGGATGTAACAACCAACGAAAAGGGGCCTGCAGTTGCAAGCCCCTTTTGTTGCATTGTCACGACACGGCGGATCACTCCAGCAAGGCAAAAAGCCAATGACCCTAGTGCGTCACGTTCATCGTCAATCAATCATCACGGTGGCGATATCAGGCCATTTTTTCATCATGTAACGATAGAGCTGGGGATGATTTTTAAGATGCGCCCCTGCAACTGGCGTTGCTTTTTCCTCCGGGTAGAGGGGTTTGCCATCAGCGACAAAATGTTCAACACCACGCAAGGCAAACTTTTTGCCATTTCTGTAAGCAAAATATTTCACATCACCGGGATCGAGCCCACCGCGACAGGCCATTGAATAAGAGAGCAGCAAATAATAATCCCCCTTGCCGATGAGCTCGACGACCTCAAATCCGGCGGGGTTGATATTGATGAACATATCGAGGTTGCAGTTGGTAACGCTGTCATACAGGACCCATTCCTGCTCACCATTCAGGGTGCCCAATCCGGTAATAGCCAGAGAGCGACTATCTTCCTCCGTTGCCGGGATCTCATCTACCGACAGAATAACCTCATGCTTGCCCTTGTTATCAAGCCACAGCGCCTTGTATAGCTGTTGACTGCTATAAGCCGGTGCGGCACCAAGCAACCCGACAAGCACTATCCATTTCATAGCCACTTACCTTCTGTATTTATTATTGTTTCCTGTCTTGGAAAGCCCAAAAGGCACATCATCGACAAACAAGAAGGAATCGACAAGCATCCAAATCTCCATTTCGGAGCTTATTGATGATGACGAGCAACATTGGCGCACTTCATAGTCAGTCCGGATTTAGTTGACCACTACATTCCCGCTTTGGTTGCTCGATTAGTCCGAATTTGAGCAGATAGGCCCTGGCCCAGCCAACTCGGTTACGCAGCGTGGTTTGGCTGCCACTGGGCAGGGTTTCTTTCATCAGGCAACCAGATCGAGATAAAACAGTGGCTTATCTTGCCACAGCAACCTGTTTGGGGCCATGTTCTCGGCTCGACCCTGTGCGTCAGATCCCTTCTTGAACATCTCCTGGCCGCCAGTTAGCGGCTTGAAAAAGCCAGCTTGATCCCGAGCCCGACAAACAGGGTGCCGATGCCTCGGTTGAGCCAGCGACCGAGACGCTGTGACAACCGTACCTTGTGGCTGGCATAGACGGTGGTAAAGACCAGCAGGTGACACCAGATGATACCGCCCAGATTGAAGATGCAGCCGAGCAGAATAAAGGCTAGCGCCTTGTCGGGGGCATCCGGTGCGATGAACTGGGGCACGAAGGCGAGAAAAAAGAGCGCCACCTTGGGGTTGAGCACATTGGTCAGCACTCCCTGCCGGTAAATCTGGCCATAGGAGAGTGCAGGCAGGGTGGCCCCTCTCTCCATTGCACCCGTTGCTTGCTGGCGCAGCAAGGAGAACCCCAGATAGATGAGGTAGATGGCGCCAGCCAGCTTGATAAGGGCAAACAACTCGGCCGAGGCGCTGAGCAGGGCCGACAGACCCAGCGCCGCCGCCAGCACATGCACCATGACACCGGTGCCAATACCCAACGTCGCGACCGAACCGGCACGCCACCCTTGCGAGCCACTGCGCAACATGACCAGCAGGGAGTCGGGTCCCGGCATGATATTGAGCAGCAACCCCGAGACCATAAACAGTGCAAGATCATGAATACCGAACATCCCCCCTCCCCTCGTAAAGAAAAACCAAACAAAAAGGGCTCCGCAGAGCCCTCTTTTCTTTCACTCTGCGGCAGCTGACGTGTCATCAGCTGTCCCGCCAGCCATCAGGGCCGCAGCGCCTTGTCCGCCCGCGAAATGCCGCAGACGCCGGAGCGCACCACTTCGATGATCTCGTTGGTCTGGGCTGCTGTCTTGATGAAAGCATCCAGCTTCTCGCTGGTGCCCACCAGCTGCACCGTGTACTGCTCGGGGGTGACGTCGACGATCTGGCCACGGAAGATATCCGCCAGCCGTTTCAGCTCGTCACGAGCCCCACCGGCGGCACGCGCCTTGACCAGCGCGATCTCCCGCTCGATATGCTCCCCTTCGCTCAAGTCGCACACCTTAAGCACATCCACCAGCTTGTGCAGCTGCTTCTGGATCTGCTCCAGCACCCGCTCGTCACCCATGGTGACGATAGTCATGCGCGACAGGGTGGGATCCTCGGTCGGCGCCACCGTCAGGGTCTCGATGTTGTAGCCACGCTGGGAGAAGAGACCCACCACGCGGCTCAGGGCGCCGGATTCGTTCTCCAGCAGAACGGAAATTATATGTCTCATCAGGTTCTCTCCGTCTTGCTCAGCCACATCTCATCCATGGCGCCAAACTTGATCTGCATCGGATAGACGTGCTCATCCGGGTCGACCGAGATATCCATGAACACCAGCCGATCCTTCATGGCGAAGGCCTTCTCCATGGCGCTCTCCAGCTCGGCCGGATCACTCACCGCGATGCCGACATGGCCATAGGCTTCCGCCAGCTTGACGAAGTCCGGCAGGGACTCCATGTAAGAGTGGCTGTGACGACCGCCGTAGAACATCTTCTGCCACTGCTTGACCATGCCCAGCGCACGGTTGTTGATGGAGATGATCTTGATGGGCACTCCGTACTGCATGCAGGTGGAGAGCTCCTGAATGTTCATCTGCACCGAGCCATCACCGGTGACGCAGCAGACCACCGCATCAGGGTTGGCAAACTGGGCCCCCATGGCGGCCGGAATACCGAAGCCCATGGTGCCGAGGCCCCCTGAGTTGATCCACTGGCGCGGTTTGGCAAACGGGTAGTAGAGGGCAGCAAACATCTGGTGCTGGCCCACGTCGGAGGCGACGAACGCCTGACCCTGAGTCACTTTGTAAAGGGTCTCGATAACCTGTTGCGGCTTGATCTGGGTAGCCGACTTTTCGTAGGCCAGACAGTGACGGGAGCGCCACTGGTTGATCTGGCTCCACCAGTCCGCCAGCGCCTCCTTGTCGTTATCGAAGCCACACTCGCGGATCACTTCCAGCATCTGCTCCAACACGGTTTCCACCGAGCCGACGATGGGCACATGGGCCTGCACCGTTTTGGAGATAGAGGTGGGGTCGATATCGATATGAACCACGGTCGCATTGGGGCAGAACTTGGCCACGTTGTTGGTGACGCGGTCATCGAAGCGGGCTCCCACGGCGAAGATGAGATCCGCGTTGTGCATGGTTTTGTTGGCTTCGAAGGTGCCGTGCATCCCCAGCATGCCGATAAATTGCGGATGGACGCCGGAGAAAGCCCCCAGCCCCATCAGGGTGGTGGTCACCGGCAAGTTCAGCAGCTCCGCCAGCTTGGTCACCAGATGATCCGCGTTGGCATTGATAGCGCCGCCGCCCACGTACATCACCGGGCGCTGGGCTTCTACCAGCAGCTTGGCTGCCCGCTTGATCTGCCCTTTATGGCCAGACTTGGTCGGGTTGTAGGAGCGCAGGGAGACCGTCTCGGGATACTGGTAGGGGAACTTTTCTTTCGGGTTCTGCACATCTTTGGGCAGATCCACCACCACCGGCCCCGGGCGGCCGCTGGCGGCAATGTAGTAGGCCTTCTTGATGGCCTCGGGAATATCGCTCGCCTTCTTGCACAGGAAGCTGTGCTTCACCACCGGGCGGGAGATACCGATCATGTCGGTCTCCTGGAACGCATCCTCACCGATCATGCTGGTCGGCACCTGGCCGGAGAGGATCACCAGCGGAATGGAATCCATATAGGCGGTGGCAATACCGGTAATGCAGTTGGTCGCTCCCGGGCCTGACGTTACCAGCACAGTCCCCACCTTGCCGGTGGAACGGGCGTAACCGTCAGCCATGTGAACCGCGGCTTGCTCGTGCCGCACCAAGACATGCTCCATCTTGCCGTTTTCGAAGAGAGCGTCATAGATGTCGAGCACTGAGCCACCAGGGTAGCCGAAGACGTGCTCAACTCCCTGATCTTCCAGCGCTCTAACCACCATCTGGGCGCCTGATAACATCTCCATGATAAAGCCCTCCAGGCTTTGCTCCGTTTAGCGAATCCCGCCGACGATGCCGTGCTTCCCGGCACGGCCCGATCCGTTTCTTGTTGTTATCTGAATGCAGATCGGCCCAATTCAGCCCCGTCGACAGTAGAAAAAAAGGATTTTTCCGTCATTCACCCGAAAATAGGGTGAAAAACCAACTTAACCCGCTTCATAACGCTTGTCCACGGCTTTATCTGACCAGAACAGTCATACATTTCAACCGGCTATTAACATTCAATGACTTGCCGCAGCGACCATGAGACAAAAGGGAAGGAAGTCGGGGAATGGCCAGCGGATCATTCCGCTGAGGGGAAAAACAGCCACAAAAAAGCCCACCGCTCAGCGGTGGGCTTGATGCCGAATGATGACTCAGTTGTCCTGATCCGGCTCCGCCAGCCAGATCTGCTGATCCGGATCGGTCTCTTCACTGACCGAGATGCTGACACCCATATCGAGCAACTCGTGCAGGGTGAGATTGTCAGCCAGGTTCATGACTTCGCCGTTTTCATTGGTAAAGCGCATTTACTCCATCCTCTCCTTGGTGGGATCGCCTTTCAGTCTAGTCAACAACGCTCACTTGCGATAACCAGCAACTGGATAAACAGTCGCCCCCATCCAGCTCGCTCAGGCGATCACTCACCTCCTCCGGAAACAGGGTGCGCGCCCAGAGCCGCCGTGACAGAGAGGCTACGCTCTCGTCGGCTCCCGCCGCCAGCCAGCGGGCCAGCTCCCCCGCTACATCGGGGTAGCAAACCGCCCCCGGCGAGGCGCTGTCGAGCCAGGTACGCACCAGATTGGCGTCGAGCACATCCATCAGGGTCGCCAGCCCCATCATCTCCAGAGTCTTGCCATTGGTCAGCTGTTCGAACTGGCCGCCGAGGGGCTTGACCAGCAGCTTCTTGCCGAGGGTGAGCGCCTCGGAAGCCAGCTCGAAACCCGCGTTGGAGATGACGCCGCGACAACCGGCCAACACGGCGATAAACCCGTGCCGCGATGGTGGTTCGAAGCGCAGGTTGCGCCATTGGCTGGGGGTGCGAATGGCGGGGTGAAAGCAGACGAAGCGTTGCTGACCAAAGCGCGACAACAGGGCGGCGATCGCCTCGGTCTGCTCGAACGGCAGATAGACCAGGATCTCGCCGTTATCCGGTGCGGTGGCAATGGGGTCGATCACCGGTGGCAGCAAGGGGTGACCGAAGTGAAACCAGTGCAGCCCGAGCGGCTGATCCACAGGAGCAAAGTGGCGCATCAGCTGGCGGCTGACCCCATCCTCCCCCCAACGCGGGATGGGCCAGTTGAAGCTGG
>NZ_QAJD01000101.1:6179-16615 GCF_003061465.1 Aeromonas sp. HMWF017 | reverse complement strand
GGCGTGGGCGGTCAGCGGCTCAAAATCGCTCACCACCAGATCGTATTCGCTGCAGTCGAGAGACCGCAGATCCCGCCAGAAGGTGAGCGGCGAGGCGGCTTGCAGGGTGCGCCACGGAGAAACGCGCCCCTCGTGACTGACAAAAGTGAGGCCGGGAAAGGCGCGGTAGGCGCCGAACTCCTCCATGTCGAAGTAGCGGTCGGCAGGGCGGCCGCTGAAGAGATAATCCACCTCGACCCCTGCCGTGCGCAGCGCCCGCGCCAGGGTGCGACTGCGACTGATATGACCGTTGCCGGTACCTTGCACCCCAAACAGTATCCTCATGAGTGGCTCCAACCGAGCGCCAGCACGGCGCAACCGCCCCCCAGCAGGGCACCGGCAACCAGATCGCTCAGGTAGTGTACCCCAAGCAGCAACCGGGATGCCCCCACCAGCGCCGCCCAGCCAAACAGCAGGGGCGCCCAGAGCGGAAAGCCGGTGACCAGTATGGTGGCCATCAGAAAAGCGGCGGCGGTGTGGCCGGAGGGGAGGCTGTAACGATCGGAAGGAGTGATGAAGACCGGCAAGCCGACCGGCCGTTGCCGTTTCAGGCTGTTTTTCAGCAGCAGATAGAGGGGCAGTTCGATGGCGAAGGCTAGCAGCGCCAGTCGCACCAGCTCCCGCTCTGCCTCCCCCTGCCACCAGAGCAGGGCGGCCAGCACAGCGTAAAGCGGGCCATCGCCGGTGCGGGAAATGAGACGACTCACCCTCGCCTGCTGCCGGTTGTAGCCGTGAAGCAGGCAGACCCGGCACACCTGCAGGTCCCATTGCTGGATCTTGTTCATATCCCCTCCTTCCCTGAATTCTGCTTGCAGAGTAAGAAAGCGGGATGACGTTACGTTGAACAAGGGATAACAGATTTATGAAAAAAGGGCCGAATGGCCCTTTTTAATCTCGATGTTGCGGCAAAATCAGTGGCTGCCGCGAAGACCGGTCTCCATTAGACGGCAGTTGTGGTCCGCCAGACGGGCCATGAAGTGCTCATCCACTTTCAGGCCAAACACCTGCTCGTAGAGATCTTTCATCACGAATGGCTGCCACATCATGCTGAGGAAGGAGATCTTCAGCATGTCGGGATCCAGGTTGTCACCCAGCTCGCCGTTAGACTTCATGGTTTCCAGCAAGGCATCGAACTGCGGCAGCTGGCGTTCCAGCAGGCGGTTCAGCACAAAATCCCGGCCCGGACTCTTCTCGGTCGACAATGCGCTGGAGATGGCAGAGGTCAGCTCGCTGTTGGGCGCCATCACCTGATAGTAGGTGTTGAGCAGCTCGTTGAGGCTGTGATTGCTGTGTTCATCTTGCCAGGCATGGTCGAGGGGCTCGGCGACATCGCCCAGCACCGCTTTGTAAAGACCCTCTTTACTGCCGAAGTAGTAGTGGATCATTGCCAGATTGGAGCCAGCAAGCTCCGCGATTTCGCGTGTAGTCACCTTGCTATAGGGAGTATTGAGAAAACGCTCACGGGCGGCAGCAAGCAACTTGTCACGAATGTCAGAACGTCCGACCGGACGACCAGGTCTACGTTTTTCCATTTAACACCTCAGATAATTCAGCCAATGCTGATAAGTCGATCTGGTTGTGCAGAGAATAGAGCACAGCAGGAATGACCAGATAATCGGTCATGGGCCGAATATGGGACAAGGAAATTTGCAATCCTTTACAATCCGATTAAATACGTCAGCAGATTGCCCCTGACCTTCCGTGTTGACACAGCATAAAAATCTCGATATTGGTAAAAGCGTTATCGACTGGAAGGAATAACAACGTCATGCGTATCGCCACCCCGCTACTACTAATCTCCCTAATCGCGTTAACTCGCGCGGGATCCTTGTAGCCGGGCTAAGGCATAGCCGGAATTTACAAAAACCCGTGCACCCTGCACGGGTTTTTTTATGCCGCCGCAGGATGCACGTTACCGAACTTAGGAAGAGGGAAGTCACATGTCAGATCGGGTCATCATATTCGACACCACCTTGCGTGATGGTGAGCAGGCCCTGGCGGCCAGTTTGACAGTCAAGGAGAAGCTGCAGATCGCCCAGGCACTGGAGCGGCTCGGTGTCGACGTCATGGAGGTGGGCTTCCCGGTCTCCTCTCCCGGCGATTTTCAATCGGTGCAGACCATCGCCCGCCACATCAAAAACAGCCGGGTCTGCGCCCTCGCCCGCGCCCTGCCCAAGGATATCGACGCCGCCGGCGAAGCCTTGCGGGTCGCCGAGGCGTTTCGCATCCACACCTTTATCTCCACCTCCTCCATCCATGTGGAGAGCAAGCTGAAAAAGAGCTTCGAGGATGTGCTGGAGATGGGGGTTGGCGCCATCAAGCACGCCCTGCGCTACACCGATGATGTGGAGTTCTCCTGCGAGGATGCGGGCCGCACGCCGATCGATAATCTCTGCCGCATGGTGGAGGCCGCCATCAAGGCGGGGGCCCGTACCATCAATATCCCCGATACCGTGGGCTACACGGTGCCGACCGAGTTCTCCGGCATCATCCATACCCTGTTCAACCGGGTGCCCAACATCGACAAGGCGATCATCTCGGTCCACTGCCACGACGATCTGGGGCTCTCGGTGGCCAACTCCATCGGCGCGGTGCAGATGGGTGCCCGCCAGATCGAGTGCACCATCAACGGCATCGGCGAGCGGGCGGGCAACTGCTCGCTGGAAGAGGTGGCGATGATCCTCAAAACCCGCGCCGACCTGCTCGGGGGGCAAACTAATATCCGCCACAACGAAATTCATCGCACCAGCACGCTGGTCAGCCAGCTGTGCAACATGCCGGTGCAACCCAACAAGGCGATCGTCGGGGCCAACGCCTTCTCCCACAGCTCCGGCATCCATCAGGATGGGGTGCTCAAGGCGAAAAATACCTACGAAATCATCACTCCCGAGAGCATCGGCCAGACCCAGAACAACCTCAACATGACCTCCCGCTCCGGCCGCCACGTCATCAAGCACCGGATGGAGTCCATGGGCTACGCCGAGAGCAGCTACGACCTCGACCACCTCTACGGCAAGTTCCTGACCCTGGCCGACAAGAAGGGGCAGGTGTTCGACTACGACCTCGAAGCGCTGGCCTTCTTCAGCCAGATCCACGAAGAGCCGGAACACTTCAAGCTGGAGTATCTCGGAGTGCAGAGTGGCAGCTCGGTGCTGGCCACCGCCTCGGTCAAACTGAAGGTGGGTCAGGATCTGATCTGTGAAGCGGCCACCGGCAATGGCCCGGTGGATGCGGTCTACCAGTGCATCAACCGCATCACCGGCTATGAGATCCGCATCGATAAATATGCTCTCAAGAGCAAGGGCGAAGGGGAAGATGCCCTCGGTCAGGTCGATATCGTCGCCGAGTACAAGGGGCGCAAATTCCACGGCATGGGGCTGGCCACCGACATCATCGAATCCTCGGCCCACGCCCTGCTCCATGTGATCAACAGCATCTGGCGCGCCGATCAGGTGGCCGAGCAGATGGAACGCAATAACAGCATCAAATCAGAAACCGTCTGAGCCGAACTCGATACCAAACAGACGGAATGGAATGACAGCATCAAATCGGAAACCGTCTGAGCAGGACTCGCAGCCACACAGACGGCATGGAATGACAACATCGGGACGGGGAACGTCTGAACCGGGAACCGCGCGCAGCGTCGGGAAAAACGGGCAGAGGGATCTCAAAGACAATATCAGGATGGAGAGTGTATGAGCAGTTATCGGATCGCAGTATTGCCGGGGGACGGCATTGGCCCTGAAGTGATGGCCGAGGCCATCAAGGTGCTGGAGAAGGTGCAGGCCAGGTTCGGCCTCGCCTTCGAGTATGATCGCCATGACGTGGGCGGTATCGCCATCGACAACCACGGTACCCCGCTGCCGCAAAGCACCATTGCAGGCTGCGAGGCGGCCGATGCCGTGCTGTTTGGCTCGGTCGGCGGCCCGAAGTGGGAACATCTGCCGCCCAACGATCAGCCGGAGCGTGGAGCCTTGCTGCCCCTGCGCGCTCACTTCAAACTGTTCTGCAACCTGCGCCCTGCCCGTATCTACACCGGTCTGGAGCAGTTCTCCCCGCTGCGCGCCGACATCTCCGATCGCGGTTTTGACATCGCCTGCGTGCGCGAGCTGACCGGTGGCATCTACTTCGGCCAGCCCAAAGGGCGCGAGGGAGAAGGGGCGAACGAGAAGGCATTCGACACCGAGGTGTACCATCGCTTCGAGATCGAACGCATCGCCAAGATCGCCTTCGAATCGGCTCGTGTTCGCCGTGGCAAGGTCACCTCCATCGACAAGGCCAACGTGCTCGCCTCCTCCATCCTGTGGCGTGAGGTGGTCAGCGAGGTCGCCAAGTCCTATCCGGACGTGGCGCTGAACCACATGTACATCGACAACGCCACCATGCAGCTCATCAAGGATCCGTCCCAGTTCGATGTGCTGCTCTGCTCCAACCTGTTCGGCGACATCCTCTCCGACGAGTGCGCCATGATCACCGGCTCCATGGGGCTGCTCCCCTCCGCCAGCCTCAACGAATCGGGTTTCGGCCTGTTCGAACCGGCCGGTGGCTCAGCTCCCGATATCGCAGGCAAAGGGATCGCCAACCCCATCGCCCAGATCCTCTCCGCCGCCCTGATGCTGCGTTACAGCCTGGGCCAAGAGGCTGCCGCCCAGGCCATCGAGCAGGCCGTGGCCCAGACCCTGGCCGAGGGTTACTTCACCGCCGACCTGCATCAGGCCAGCGCCCGCCATCCGGTGCAGAGCACGTCCGAGATGGGCAGCCAGATCGCCGCCCGGATCTGAGCTGAAGAACAGATAACAAGGAAGAGAGAAGCAATGGCCAAGACCCTCTATCAGAAAGTATTCGACGCCCACGTGGTACGGGAAGTGGAAGGGGAAACGCCCCTCATCTACATCGACCGCCACCTGGTGCATGAAGTGACCAGCCCGCAGGCATTTGACGGCCTGCGCGCCATGAACCGCCAGCTGCGCCGCCCGGATCTGACCTGGGCCACCATGGATCACAACGTCTCCACCACCACCAAAGACATCGCCGCCTCCGGCGAGATGGCCCGCATCCAGATGGAGACGCTCGCCGAAAACTGCAAGGAGTTCGGGGTTCGTCTCTACGATCTCAACCACAAATATCAGGGGATCGTCCATGTGATGGGCCCCGAGCTCGGCATCACCTTGCCCGGCACCACCATCGTCTGCGGCGACTCTCACACCGCCACCCACGGCGCCTTCGGCTCACTGGCGTTCGGCATCGGCACTTCCGAAGTGGAACATGTGATGGCGACCCAGACCCTGAAACAGGGTCGCGCCAAGACCATGCGCATTTCGGTCAACGGCAAGCTGGCCGAGGGGATCAGTGCCAAGGACGTAGTGCTGGCCATCATCGGTCAGGTTGGCCATGCCGGTGGTACCGGCTACGTGGTGGAATTCGCTGGCGATGCCATTGCGGGCCTCTCCATGGAAGGGCGGATGACGGTGTGCAACATGGCCATCGAGCTGGGTGCCAAGGCGGGCATGATAGCCCCCGACCAGACCACCATCGACTACATCCGTGGCAAGGAGTTCGCCCCCAAAGGCGAGGCGCTTGAGCAGGCAATCGCCTACTGGCTGAGCCTCAAGAGCGATGAAGGTGCCCGTTTCGATGCCGAAGTGGTGCTGGACGCCGCCGATATCGCCCCGCAGGTCACCTGGGGCACCAATCCGGGTCAGGTGATTGCCGTCAATGAGCCGATTCCGGCACCGGAATCCTTCAGCGATCTGATGGAGCAGCAGTCAGCCCGCAAGGCGCTCGCCTACATGGACTTGCAACCGGGCCAGAAGCTCTCCGACGTCGCCATCGACAAGGTGTTTATCGGGTCGTGCACCAACAGCCGCATCGAGGATCTGCGCGCCGCTGCCGCCATCGCCCGCGGTCGCAAGGTGGCCACTGGCGTGCAGGCGCTGGTGGTGCCGGGTTCCGAGCAGGTGAAGGCGCAGGCCGAAGCCGAGGGTCTGGACAAGATCTTCATCGAGGCCGGTTTTGAGTGGCGCTTGCCGGGCTGCTCCATGTGTCTGGCCATGAACAACGACCGGCTGCAACCGGGGGAGCGCTGCGCCTCCACCAGCAACCGCAACTTCGAAGGACGTCAGGGCCGCGCCGGCCGCACCCATCTGGTGAGCCCGGCCATGGCCGCAGCTGCCGCCGTCACCGGCCGCTTCGCCGACATTCGCGCACTGTAAGAGGACATTTCGATGACAGGATTCAAACAGCATAAAGGGATCGTCGTCCCCCTCGACAGCGCCAACGTCGACACCGATGCCATCATTCCCAAACAGTTTTTGCAAAAAGTAAACCGCATCGGTTTTGGCAAGCACCTGTTCCACGACTGGCGCTTCCTGGACGATGCCGGCCAGCAGCCAAACCCCGAGTTTGTACTGAACCAGCCGCAATTCGCCGGTGCCAGCATTCTGCTGGCCCGCGAGAACTTCGGCTGCGGCTCGAGCCGCGAGCACGCCCCCTGGGCGCTGGCCGACTACGGCTTCAAGACCATCATAGCGCCGAGCTTTGCCGACATATTCTACGGCAACGCCATCAACAACGGCATGGTACCGGTGCGTCTGAAGGAGGAGGAAGTCGACACCCTGTTCCAGCTGGTTGCCGCCCAGCCAGGCATCCAGATTGAAGTGGATCTGGAAGAGAATCAGGTACGTGCAGGTAGCCTCTGCTTCGGTTTCGAGATCGATGAATTCCGCCGTTACTGTCTGCTCAACGGCTTGGATGCCATCGGTCTGACCCTGCAGCACGAGGCCGCCATCAGCGCCTTTGAGGCGAAGCAGCCGAGCTGGATTTAACGCGCCAGTTGAAAAAAAACGAGTAGAATCAACAGGGAGCTTCGGCTCCCTGTTTTACTGTCCGCTACGTTTCCCACTTTGGGCCACCGGAACTGGCCCGTGCCACAGGAAAGGATGATGAAGAGACCGACGGCTATCCCTCTGCTCTGTGCCCTGCTGCTTGCCCTGTCTGCGGGGGCCAGCCAAACCAGCTTCAACAACAGCCTCGGCCAGATCAGCGTCGGCTGGCAGGATAGCGAAGGCAAACCCCAACAGCTCACCTACCGGCTCGAACAGGGCAAGTTGCCGCCTCTCATCGCCTATCGCCCGGCCAGAATGCAGGAGGAGGTGTTGCAGGTGTTGCTGCGGGAGGTGCGCCAGAACTACCCCGAGGTGCAGTTCACCCTCGCCCGTCCCTCGCTGGAGCTGCATCTGAAAAGCCGCAATCAGGACAAGGCGCGCGAGGCGATGGCCTTTCTGCAGTCCAAGCGGAGCAAAGAGGAGCAGGCGTGGCTGACCAAACACTACTTCCAGTACTTCAACACCCCGGACGGGCAGCTGGCGGTGAAGCAGGATCATGTGCGCATCGCGCTGGAGAGTCGCAGCGGGCTGGCTCCGCTGGCGGATCAACTCAAACAGCAGGGCAGCACCGAAACGGAAGCGCGTCAGAAAACCGTGGCCCATATGCTCACCTTTATCCAGAGCATCCCCTATCAGCAGCTCGACAGCCTGAATGGAAGACAGGGCAAGGGCTTTCTCCCGCCCCGTCAGGTGCTGGAGCAGAACCGGGGTGATTGCGACAGCAAGGTAACCCTGATGGCCGCCATGCTGGCTCAGCTCTTTCCAGAGCTGAAACAGGCCATGGTGTTCGTCCCCGGACATGCCCTGCTGGCCGTTGACCTACCCGCCAAGCCGGGGGATGTGACCCTCAACTGGCAAGGGCAGAACTACCTGCTGCTCGAACCTACCGGTCCCGCCACCTTGCCTGCTGGCCAAATCGCATCGACCAGCAAAACGCTGGTCGATAGCAAGCAGTTGAGTGTGCAGCCGGTTCAGGAGAAAGGCTAATCCCCTCCCTCTGCCGATGGGGAGAGAGGATTAACCCTGAGGCAGAAACTCTACCGCCAGCAGCAACCCGATCTCCTCCTCCAGCACCCGGATAATACGGGCATGGGCTTCAAAGGGGGGCAACAGGTTGTTGTTGGTGGCAAGACTGATCCGGATGGGCTGATTGATGTCGAGCTGGTGTTCAGAGACCGCAATCCCCATGCCGTTGGCACTGAGATCCCGGCAGATCCCCTCCAGCACCAGCTGCTGCTGATAGACGGTGACCGGAGCATTGATGACCATGCGCGCAAAGGCACGCCTTTCCTTGGTATTGGTAAGCACGCGAACATCCTCTGTTGGGTGGGCGTCATCTCATGGGTATTGCACAATTGTGCTGGTCTACCCAAAAGAACGTTAATACAATGCGGTTCGTTTCTCAAACGGGGTGCGGTTTACCGCTGAGATTATACCCGTGTACCTGATCCAGATAATGCTGGCGGAGGAATTTGAGGCATGGCGCTCATTTTTTGCGCCCTCACCCGCTGGCACCTCGTTATTAACAAGTAATAGGGAGTGCCACCCATGAAGACCCTGCTGCTGGTCACCACCGGCCTGCTGTCGGCCAATGTGTTCGCCGCCGACACCCTCACCGTCTACACCTACAGCTCCTTCACTGCAGAATGGGGTCCGGGGCCCAAGATCAAACAGGCCTTCGAGAAAGAGTGCGACTGCACCCTCAATCTGGTTTCCCTCGAAGATGGGGTCGCCATCCTCAACCGGCTGCGGCTGGAGGGCAACCACAGCAAGGCCGATCTGGTGCTGGGGCTCGACGATGCCCTCATCAGCGAAGCCAAGCAGAGCGGCCTGTTCGTCTCCCATCCCGCCAAGCTGGATGGCATCAAGGTGCCGGGTGGCTGGCAGGATGACACCTTTGTCCCCTACGACTACGGCTACTTCGCCTTCGTCTACGACAAGAGCAAGCTCAAGACCCCGCCCAAGAGCCTGAAAGAGCTGGTGGAGCGCCCCGATCTCAAGGTTATCTATCAGGACCCCCGTACCTCGACCCCGGGACAGGGGCTGATGCTGTGGATGAAGTCTGTCTACGGTGACAAGGCGCCTGAAGCCTGGGCCACGCTTGCCAAGAAGACCGTCACCGTCACCAAGGGGTGGTCCGAGGCCTATGGCATGTTCCTCGATGGCGAGGCGGACATGGTGCTCTCCTACACCACCTCCCCCGCTTACCACCTGATTGCCGAGAACAAGCCCCAGTATCAGGCTGCCGCCTTCGAAGAGGGTCACTACCGTCAGGTAGAAGTGGCTGCCAAGCTGAAGAGCGCCAAACAGGAGAAGCTGGCTGACCAGTTCCTGCAATTTATGGTGAGCCCCGCCTTCCAGAACGAGATCCCGACCGGCAACTGGATGTATCCCGTTATCGACACACCGCAGCCCAAGGGCTTCGAGCAGATGATCACCGTAGCCAAGCCGCTCGCCTTCAGCAGCGATGAGGTGGCCGCCAATCGCAAAGGGTGGATCCGCGAGTGGCTGCAAGCCGTCACCCAGTGAGCCGTTATCTGAAACCACAGGCTCGTCCCCTCTGGTGGTTGCCGGGCAGTGCAGCCACCCTGTTGATCCTGCTGTTATCCCTCGGGCCGCTCGCGGCCCTGTTGTGGCAGGCCGGGTCGCTGGCCCCCCGCACCCTGCTCGCAGATCCTTATCTACGCCATGTGCTGGGCTTCAGTCTGGGGCAGGCACTGCTATCCACCCTGCTAAGTCTCGGGCTGGCCATTCCGGTGGCCCGCGCGCTGGCGCGGCGCCGTTTCATTGGCCGAACCCTGCTGATCAAGCTATTTGGCCTCTCGCTGGTACTGCCGGTCATCATCGCCATCTTCGGCATAGTAGCGGTACACGGCAAGCAGGGGTGGCTGCCGCAGCTGCTGCGCACCTTGGGGCTGGATCCCGGCAATTATCTCTACGGCCTGTTCGGTATCCTGCTGGCCCACGTTTTCTTCAATATGCCGCTGGCGGCACGCCTGATGCTGCAGAGCATAGAGAGCATCCCCGAATCGAGCTGGCGCCTCGCCAGCCAGCTCGGCATGCGCTCATCCCATATCTTCCGGCTGCTGGAGTGGCCGCTTATCCGCGGCATATTGCCGGGGCTGGCTAGTCTCATCTTTATGCTCTGCTTCACCAGCTTCACCACAGTGCTGGCGCTGGGAGGCGGGCCCAAATCCACCACGCTGGAGGTGGCCGTCTATCAGGCGCTGCGCTTTGACTTCGATCTCGCGACCGCGGGCGGGCTGGCGCTGGTGCAGCTCATCCTGACCGCCGCCCTGCTCGCTCTGCAGCACAAGCTGCAGAGTACCCCGGCCAGCAGGGTGACACCCCGTCGTCCCTGCCTGCGGCCGGATCGCCATCAGCCGGGCGCGGCCGTGGTGGACCTGCTCTCGCTCTGTATCGGGCTCGCCATCTTTCTGCCACCGCTGCTGGCTATCGTGGTGGCCGGCCTCCACCCCGGCCTGCTGACGGCGCTCACCTCCAGCAAGCTAT
>NZ_QAJD01000101.1:0-6144 GCF_003061465.1 Aeromonas sp. HMWF017 | reverse complement strand
ACCTAAAGGTGCGCACCCGCCAGCGGCGAGCTGCCGCCCTGTGGGAGGCCTGCGGTTCGATGATCCTGATGCTCCCGGCGGTGGTGCTCTCTACCGGTCTCTTTATCCTGTTTATGCCGTTCGCTGATGTGTTCGCCCTCGGCCCCTGGCTGGTGGTGCTGGTCAACGCCCTGATGGCGCTACCCTACGTGCTGCGCACCCTCTCAGCGCCCATGCAGCTGGTGGTGCGCCAATACGACCGGCTGGCGGACAGTCTGGGGGTACGTGGCCTGCATCGCCTGCGACTGGTGGAGTGGCCGCTGCTGCGCCGCCCGCTAGCACTGGCGATGGCGCTGTCGATGATCCTCTCGCTGGGGGATCTCGGCGCCATCGCCATGTTTGGCAGTCAGGAGCTCACCACCCTGCCCTGGCTGCTCTACCAGCAGCTCGGCAGCTATCGATTGACCGAGGCAGCCGCCACCGCTCTGCTGCTGCTGACACTCTGTTTCTCCCTGTTCTGGCTGGTGGAACGGGGGCTTGGAGGAAAACATGCTGAGCATTGATACGCTGGTGACCAGCTACCCCGACTGGCGCGTCAGCTTCAGCGCGACCCTGCCCAAGGGAGAGATCACCGCACTGATCGGCCCAAGCGGCGCAGGCAAGTCGACCCTGCTCGGGATGATCGCAGGCTTCGTGCCGGTGGAGTCAGGCCGCCTCAGCTTCGATGGCGAAGATCTGCTGCCGTTGGGCCCGGCCGAGCGACCAGTCACCACCCTGTTTCAGGATCACAACCTCTTCCTGCACCTGTCGGTGTTCGACAATATCGCCATCGGCCTGCATCCGGGGCTGCGCCTGAGTGCCGCCCAGCGGGCACAGGTTATCGATGCAGCCGCGCGGGCTGGTCTTGGCGAGATGCTAAACCGTCTGCCGGAGCAGCTCTCCGGCGGCCAGCAGCAGCGGGTCGGGCTGGCTCGCGCGTTGGTGCGCGGCAAACCGCTGCTGCTGCTGGATGAGCCCTTCTCTGCCCTCGATCCCGCCCTGCGCCGAGAGATGCTGGCGGAAGTGGCCCGCCTCGCCTGCGAGCAGGGCATTACCGTACTGATGGTCTCCCACAATCCGGAGGATGCCCAGCTCATCGCCGATCAGGTGCTGTTTGTCGACGAAGGGCGCATCGCCCTGCAAGGCAAGCCGGATATTCTGCAAAACAGCGACCACCTGGGGCTGCTGCGCTATCTTGGACAGTGACCCAAGGACACTGAACTGGTGACGGGATCAAAAAAGGGAAGCCAAGTGGCTTCCCTTTTTCATATGAAGATAGTCAGCTAAATCAGAGATTTTCCTCGGCGAACGAAGCCAGTCGGCTGCGCACCACGCCATTGAGGAAGATGTTGGCACTGCCGTCAAAATCCTTGAAACGCTCGACGATGTAGGTGAGACCCGAGGTCACCGGGCTCAGGTAGTTGGAGTCGATTTGGGCCAGGTTGCCAGAGCAGACGATCTTGGTGCCTTCGCCGCAGCGGGTGATGATGGTCTTGATCTGGGATGCGGTCAGGTTCTGGCATTCATCCAGCAATACGAAGGTGTTCTGGATGCTGCGCCCGCGCATGAAGTTGACCGATTTGAACTGGATATTGGCCTTCTCCATGATGTAGCTGAGCGAGCCGCTCATGTTCTCGTCCTGCTTATGCAGCACCTCCAGGGTGTCGGTCACCGCCGCCAGCCAGGGCATCATCTTCTCCTCTTCGGTGCCGGGCAGGAAGCCGATGCTTTCGGCAATTTCCGGGGTATTCCGAGTGACGATCACCTTCTCGTAAATGCCCTTCTCAATCACCAGCTCCAAGGCCGCCGCCATTGCCAGCAAGGTTTTACCGCAACCGGCCGGGCCAGTCAGGATCACCAGATCGATGTGCGGATCGAGCAGTGCATCCAACGCCATCCCCTGATAGACGTTCTTGGGATGTACACCCCACGCCTTGCGGGACATCAGTCGCTCGCGGCCCAGATCCTTGATGCGGATCTTGCTGCCATCGTGGCTGAGCACCCGGGAGGCGAAGAAATTCTCTTCATCCACCAGATACTGGTTTACATGAACCCCTTCCAGCAGATTGGCATCAATCACATGGATGGTGTCGCGACCATGGGTCTCGCTCTCGCACTCGCCGACGCGCTCCCAGAAGCTGCCGGGCACCACCTGAAAACCCTTGGCCAGCAGGCGGATATCGTCGATCAGCTGGTCGCTGCGATAATCCTCGACGTGGGCAAGACCGGCCCCCTTGGCCTTGAGGCGCATGTTGATGTCTTTGGTGACCAGCACCACCTGACGCTTCAACTCATGCTTTTGCAGATAGAGGGCCGCGTTGATGATGCGGTTGTCGGCCTCCTTGTCGGTAAAGACCTCGGCATCCTGCGGCAGATGGTGATCGCTGAAGATGCAGATATTGCCGCTCGCTTCGCCAGCCAGCGGCACGCCCTGGGTGATCTGATCCGGGGTTGCATCGCGGAACACATCTTCCAGCGCACGAATGGCCACCCGCGCGTCGCGGCTGACATCCTTGTTGCGATCCTTGATGTTATCGAGCTCTTCCAGCACCGTCATGGGGATGAGCACGTCGTGCTCTTTGAAGGAGTAGATAGCGAGGGGTTCGTGAAGCAGAACGTTGGTATCCAGGATAAACAGCTTTCGGTCCGTATTGTCCATAAGCATCCTCCTTGGCACTGAAGGGCCACGTGTGTGAATCTCAGATGTCATTGAAACCACACGGCCGTGACAGTTTTATTACCCTCAACGCTACGCCCGATTTTACTATCGCGCAACAAATCACTGGGCCGTCTGATTTGATTGCGCATAAAAACAGCAATAAAAAGACCGGCACTGTGGCCGGTCTTTTCTCTATCGTTCAACTACTTGGGCCTGTCTGTCAGCCGCACTTGGAGTCGCCGCAGTTGAGGCAGGTCATGCAGCCATCCTTCAGCACCAGCGCCTTGGTGTGGCACTTGTAGCAGAGCGCGGCATTGGCCGGAAAACCACTGCTCGCCTGCTGCTCTTCAGCCTCCTGAGCGGCTTTCAACTCGGCCTGCTTCTCGGCCAGAAATGCCTGCTGATGCTCGTCCAACCCCGGCGCCTTGAGCATGCCTATCTCGGTGAGATGGCTCTCGATCACGTTCCCAATTTCGGCGATCAGCGACGGCACATACTTGCCCTTGTTCCAGTAACCTCCCTTGGGATCGAATACGGAACGCAGCTCCTCCACCAGGAAGGTGACATCCCCACCCTTGCGGAATACCGCCGAGATGATGCGGGTTAGCGCCACGATCCACTGATAGTGCTCCAGGCTCTTGGAGTTGATGAAAATCTCGAACGGACGGCGAGTTTCGTGAACCGTGCCCTCGTTGAGAATGATGTCGTTGATGGTGATGAACAGTGAGTGCTCGGAGACATGCTCCGGCGTCTTCAACTTGTAGGTGGTTCCCATCAGCCGCTCCGGGCGCAGCACGGTTTCGTGCATATGCACTACGTCATCCTGCACAGAGAGATCTTCTTGCGGCTCATCCTTGGTACGCACCTTGTAGGCGACGATTTTCTTGTCGATCTTCTTGACCATAATGTCGTTCTCAGAATTTACCGTAATAGCCTTCTTTCAAGGCGTCGTAGAGGTTGGCGGCCGTATGCAGCTCGCCATCGTATTCGATCTCTTCGTTCCCCTTGACGGAGATGACGGAGCCATCCTCCAGGGTGAAATCGTACAGGGTGTTCTCCAGATCCTTCTCCTTCACCAGCACGCCCTGGAAGGCCTCCGGATTGAAGCGGAAGGTGGTGCAGCCCTTGAGGCCAGAATCCGAGGCATACATGTAGATGTCCTTGAACTGCTCGAACGGGAAATCGGTTGGCACGTTGGCAGTCTTGGAGATGGAGGAGTCGATCCAGCGCTGGGCCGCAGCCTGAATGTCCACATGCTGCGCCGGGGTGATGTCATCAGCAGTAATGAAGTAGTCCGGCAGACGGCTCGCCTCATCATCGGCATAGGGCATGGCGGACGGATTAACCAGCTCACGATAGGCCAGCAGCTCGAAGGAGTAGACATCCACGCTCTCCTTGCTCTTCTTGCCCGGCTTGATAACGTTGCGGCTGTAGTGGTGGGCAAAGCTCGGCTCGATGCCGTTGCTGGCGTTGTTGGCCAGAGACAGCGAGATAGTGCCGGTGGGTGCAATACTGCTGTGGTGGGTGAAACGCCCACCCACTTCGGCCAGCTCGGCGACCAGCGCAGGATCTACCTCGGCAACCTGCTGCATATAGCGGCTATAACGCGCATGCAGCACCTTGCCCTTCACCTTGTCACCCACCTTGATGCCATCAGCCGCTATTTCCGGGCGCAGACGCAGCATCTTGCCGGTTACTTCGAACTCCTGCTCCATGATGGGGGCAGAGCCCTTCTCCTTGGCTAGACGCAGGGACTCCTGCCAGCCGGTCATCGCCAGCTCCTGGGATACCTGCTCGGTAAAGGCCACGGATGCCGCAGAGCCGTACTTGATCTGCAGCATGGTGAGGGTCGAACCAAGCCCCAGGAAGCCCATGCCATGCCGGCGCTTGGCAGTGATCTCCTCGCGCTGTTTGGCCAGCGGCAGTTGGTTGATCTCCACCACGTTGTCGAGCATGCGAGTAAAGATGGCCACCACCTTGCGAAACGCCTGCCAATCGAACGCCGCGTTTTCAGTAAAAGGGTCGCGCACAAACTTGGTCAGATTGACCGAGCCCAGCAGACAAGCACCGTAGGGCGGCAACGGCTGCTCACCACAGGGGTTGGTCGCGCGGATCTCTTCACAGAACCAGTTGTTGTTCATCTGGTTGACCTTGTCGATCAGGATGAAGCCGGGCTCTGCATAGTCATAGGTGGAGGTCATGATGACATTCCAGAGCTTGCGGGCTGGCATGGTCTTGTAGACCTTGCAGGCGACCTGCCCCAACTCGTTGAATACAACCCCTTCCTTGTTGGGCCAGTCGGCCCATAGCACCTGAGCAGGATCGTCCAGCGCAATGCCATCCTGCTCTACCTCTTTGGCGGTGTAGGGGAAGATCAGCGACCAGGGAGCATCCTCTTTCACCGCCTTGACGAAATCTTCGGTGATGAGCAGAGAGAGGTTGAACTGGCGCAGACGGCCATCTTCGCGCTTGGCCTGAATAAACTCGATCACATCGGGATGACGGATATCCATGGTGCCCATCTGGGCGCCACGACGGCCACCTGCTGACGAGACGGTGAAACACATCTTGTCATAGATATCCATAAAGGAGAGCGGGCCGGAAGTGTAGGCACCGGCACCGGAGACAAAGGCACCGCGCGGGCGCAGGGTCGAGAAGTCATAGCCGATACCGCACCCGGCTTTCAGGGTCAGACCGGCCTCGTGCACCTTGCCGAGGATATCGTCCATCGAATCTTCGATGGTGCCGGAAACAGTACAGTTGATGGTTGAAGTCGCAGGCTTGTGCTCAAACGCCCCGGCGTTGGAGGTGATGCGGCCCGCCGGAATGGCCCCATTGCGCAGCGCCCACAGGAACGGCTCATACCAGGCCTCAGGCTCCAGCTCCTGCTCTGCCAACGCACGGGCTACCCGCTGGTAGGTCTCATCGATAGAGCTGTCGATGGGAGTGCCATCCTTGCTCTTGAGGCGATACTTGCTATCCCAGATCTCGAGGGACGTTTCCTGCATGGGGATAAGGCGGGAGCCAAGCTCACTCTCCAGCACCGGGTTCGATTTAGCCATTTTCAATCAACCTTATGTGAATGCATCGACATCATGACAACAGCAGAAAACACAACTAATGGTGCCATCTAAAATTAATGACACAACATATAGTACACCTGATGCCATGAGGGCGCCGATTCTAACCTAAAAAAATGCCCCGGCCAGCAGATTTCTGGGCCGAGGCACTTAACTGATTAATTTACTGAGAGATTTAACACTCAGAGATAGATCAGGGCTTCTTGACGTATACCGTCGGTGTTTCACCCGCCATATTCAGATAGAACTCGTAGACGCCATCGGCATCCGGTGAGAACTTCATGTCCTCATACTTGGAACAGGGGTTGACCGGCACAGCCTCACCACCCAGTACGGCAACACCATCACTCGGGCTCTTGTAGCCAAAGTTGGTACCGCAGCTCCAGC
>NZ_QAJD01000100.1:36505-38424 GCF_003061465.1 Aeromonas sp. HMWF017 | reverse complement strand
CGGTCTACACCATAGGTCGGCCACTGTTTGACAAGGTGACCATGGATCTCGATGGCGGGAAATTCACCGTGCTCGCCGAAAACAATGGCCCCCAAAATATCTATGTGGAATCGGTCACCATCGATGGCAAACCGTTGGGGGAAAACCTGACGTTCAATCACAGCGATATTCGGGCAGGTGGTGAACTGAAATTTATCATGACGGCGCAAAAACCGATCCGCTCAGATAATAAATAACCATCATGCATTATCAATATATGTTCAGGTCCAAAGCTTCCTTTGGGCCTCTTTTTTGTCGACTCACCAAGCACCTCAAAAAATATGAGATGTTGCATCAGATGATGCGCAGATCACAAACAGACAGCCTTGTCACAAAAGTCTAGTGAATGACACTTTTTTACTCTGTCGATGAAGCTGGGAGCATGGGAATAATAACGGTAGCCGGGATTGACAGCACCGAGCCTTAATATTGCTCAGGCATCGCTCCGGTATAAGAAAAATAGATCCTGACAGCTCACCCTCTACCCGATGGAGCCGCTCAATATGTTCAAGAAAAATATTCTGGCCATTGCCCTGACCAGCACAGTAGCCATGTTATCCGGCTGCGATTCAGATAACAGCAGCGACAATAACGACGATCAAAAGCCAACGCCAACCAATGTGTTGCAATATGTGAACCCATTCGTTGGCACTGGCTTTAACGGTCACACCTTTCCCGGCCCTGTGGTACCGGAGGGCATGGTGCAACTCTCGCCGGATACCGAGTTGATCGGCTGGCACTCCTCCTCCGGCTATCACTTTGACAAAGATACCCTGTTCGGATTTTCCCACACCCACCTCTCAGGCACCGGCATGGGGGGGCTGGGGGATATTCTGTTCCTGCCCTTTACCGAAGATAAATCCAAATACATCGAGCAAAGCGATGATTACCGCAAAGCCATCTCGGTCAAAATGGACAAAAAATCCGAGCAGGCCGAGCCTGGCTACTATGCGGTGCGCATCGCCGAGAATGGCATCAAGGCCGAGCTGACCGCCTCCGAGCGGGTGGGCTTTCACCGCTACACCTATCCGCAGGGGCAACCCCAACGGCTGAAGATCGATTTGAACTCGATCCTCAACAGCGACTGGGGATCGAGTTCGCTGCGCAACAAACTCACCGTCAGCGAAGATGGCTACGCCATCACCGGCGAGCGAGATGCGACTCACTTCTCCGGCTGGGCGAAAAACCAGAAGATCTTCTTCCATGCGACCTTCGACAAGAAGATCAAAGGGGTCTACATCCTCGCTGGTGGTGTGCCGGTAGAGGGCTTGAGCGCCGAGCACAAGGCCAAATCCAAAGCGGATGTCACCGCTTACGTCGAATTTGAAGAGGGCGGCTCAGCCCAACTGAACGCCAAAGTTGCCCTATCGGCGGTCGATGCCACCGGCGCATGGAACAACTACCAGGCCGAAGGGGATGTTTCGTTTGACGAGGCCCGCGCCAACGCCCGCGAGAAGTGGGCCAACGCCCTCAATTTCACCATCGAGGGGGGCAGCAAGGAGCAAAACGAGATCTTCTACACCGCCCTCTACCACACCAAGATCGCCCCCATCGTCCATCAGGATGTGGATGGCAACTACCGCGGCATGGGCAAAGGGGCGCAGGCCAAGGGGGAAGGCAGCTACTCCATCCACTATGGCCAGGCAAGCGAAGATCAGCCCAACTTCTCGGTCTACTCACTGTGGGACACCCAGCGAGCGCTGCACCCGCTTAAAACCATCACCGAACCCACCCGCGCCGTGCAGTATGCCAAGAACCTGCTCCAGAAGTATCTGGAGAGCGGCCTGCTGCCCAAGTGGGAGCATCTGGGGGATGAGACAGGCACCATGGTGGGCTATCCGGCGGTGGTGGTGATTGCCGACGCCATCACCAAATACCCC
>NZ_QAJD01000100.1:9888-36477 GCF_003061465.1 Aeromonas sp. HMWF017 | reverse complement strand
GGGCCATCGCCCGGATCGCCAAGGCGGCCGGCAACCCGGCGGCCGAAGCGCGCTATCTGGCCCGTTCTAACGGCTATCAGCGCTACTTCGACCACAATGCGGCCGAATACGCCCAGTACGGGGTGACCGGTTTCATGCGTCCGGTGATGATCGATGGCGCCTTCATGACGCCGTTTGATCCCTATGGCACCGAACATGAGACCGGCAACTATACCGAGGGCAACGCCTGGCAGTGGACCTGGTTTGTGCCCCATGACATCAAAGGTCTGAAAACCGCGATGGGCGGAGAAGAGGCCTTCAAGCAGAATCTAGACGCCACCTTTGCCGCCGAGAGTCAGGGGTCGGAGACCGCTGACATGACCGGGATGATGGGTCAGGTGGCCTTCGGGAATGAACCCTCCCACCATATCCCCTACCTCTACAACTGGACATCGGAACCTTGGAAAACTCAGGAGACGGTCGACTACATCCTCGACACCATGTACTCGAACACCCCGGCAGGCATCATAGGCAACGAGGATGTGGGCTCCATGTCTGCCTGGTATGTGATGTCAGCACTTGGCTTCTATCAGGTGAATGCGGCAGATCCCGTCTACACCATTGGCCGCCCGCTATTTGCCAAAGCGACCATCCCGGTCAAGGGGGGAACCTTCACCATCATCGCCGATAACAACAGCGCCAAGAACCGCTATGTCCAGTCGGTCACCATCAATGGCAAACCGCTCAAGGATGGTCTCTTCTTCGAGCACAAGGAGTTTATACCGGGGGGCAACCTCCACTTCGTGATGGGCGATACCCCGCCACAAAAGTAACGATCGATAGCATTGAGGTGACATTCAGCACGCAATCCGAAAATGTCACTTTGTGATACCCGACGGCCCACGCCAGATGGATTGATAAAATCCAATCAGCGCTGGGCCATTTTATTTTCCAGTGGGAAGCCCAGGTTCAGCCATTAACCCGTTTTTCTCAAATATGCCTTAAATCGGGCAATAAACCGCAAAAAATGGCTGTAAATCCCATTACAAGGGTTTTTCTGTCATACCTTGACCGCTGTCACATCCTGCCATTAATTAAACAAAAACCACTGTTGAGTTAAAGATCAACACTTTGCGAGCTGGATCACACCAGCAAAACAATGCAACAAAAATCCAGTTATTGCTACATTCATCGCCTGTCCAACCCCACCATAGAGGGCAATAATGAGCCCAATTCGCAACGCATGACTTAGCCCTGACGGGAAAGGAGAGTGAGATGTTACCCACCATGACCAACGGCAGACTCATCTGCCTGGAGTTGAAGGCCACCAGCAAGGAGGCCCTGTTCGACGAGATGGCACAGATGCTGGCGCGCGATGGCGCCGTGTCTGATCAACAGCAATTCGTCAAAGATGTCTGGGCCCGCGAGCAGCTGGACTGCACCGGCTTCGAGCAGGGTGTCGCCCTGCCCCACGCCAAGAGCAAGGCGGTCAGCCGCCCGGCCATTGCCATCGGTGTCAGCCGTCAGGGTATCGAGTACGGCGCCGAAGATGGCAAGCCGACCCAGCTGATCTTCATGATTGCCTCCCCGGATGGCGGCGCCAACCACCACATCGAAGTGCTGGCCGAGCTATCTACCCGTCTGCTGGAGCCGGGCTTTATCGAGCAGATGAAGGCGGCCACTACCGTCGAGCAAGCACTGACCCTGCTCAAGCAAGGCCCGAAAGCGGAAAAACCGGCGCAAGCCGCCAAACCGGCTGCCACTGCTCCGGTTGAACCCACCGATCGCACCTTCAAGGATCGCCTCAATACCATGAAGCAGCATCTGCTGTTTGGTACTTCCCACATGATCCCCTTCATCGTGGCGGGCGGTGTGCTGCTCTCCCTGTCGGTGATGATGAGCGGCAAGGGTGCCGTGCCGGAAGCGGGCTTCCTCAAAGACATGGCGACCATGGGTATCGCCGGTCTGACCCTGTTTACCGCTGTACTGGGTGGCTACATCGCCTACTCGCTGGCTGACAAGCCGGGCCTGGCCCCTGGCATGATCGGCTCCTGGATTGCCGTTCAGCACTATCAAACCGGTTTCCTCGGCGCCATTCTGGTGGGCTTTATCGCCGGTTTCGTGGTCAATCAGCTCAAACGGATCAAGCTACCTGACTCCATGACCTCGCTTGGTTCCATCTTCATCTATCCGCTGATCGGTACCTTCCTGGTGTGCGGCATCGTGATGTGGGGGATCGGTGCCCCGATCGCCGCCATGATGGAAGGGATGAACCACTGGCTCTCCAGCATGGCGGGCTCAGGTAAAGTGATGCTGGGCGCCATTCTGGGTGGTATGACTGCCTTCGATATGGGCGGCCCGGTCAACAAGGTTGCTACCCTGTTTGCTCAGACTCAGGTCAACACCCAGCCCTGGCTGATGGGTGGTGTCGGTATCGCCATCTGTGTGCCGCCGCTGGGCATGGCACTGGCTACCTTCATGTCTCCGAAGCGTTACAAGAAAGAGGAGCGTGAATCCGGCAAAGCGGCCGCCATCATGGGCATGATCGGTATCAGTGAAGGTGCCATCCCGTTCGCCGCTGCTGACCCCATGCGTGTTATCCCGGCCATCGTGGCAGGTGGTATCGTCGGCAACATCACCGGCTTCATGATGCACAGTATCAACCACGCCCCCTGGGGTGGCTGGATTGTCCTGCCGGTTGTTGAAGGCAAGATGGGTTACATCCTGGGTACCATCCTCGGCGCCCTGACCACTGCCATCATCGTCAACCTGCTGAAGAAGCCGGTGAGCGAAGAAGATGACGTGACCACCACCCAAACCAGCTTCGAAGTCATTGAAGCGGAAGGGGAAGCGGACGTACTGGCCATCACTGCCTGCCCGTCTGGCGTGGCCCACACCTTCCTCGCCGCCAAGAGCCTGCAGAAGGCCGCCGCCCAGCAGGGGATCAAGATCAAGGTCGAGACCCAGGGCGCCAACGGCATCATCAACCGCATCACCGCCAAGGATGTCGCCAACGCCCGCTGTGTCATCTTCGCCCACGACGTGGCAATCAAGAACCGCGAGCGCTTCACCGATATCGAGGTCATCGATGTGAAGACCAAGGAGGCGATTCACAATCCGGAAGCGCTGCTGGCCCGCACGCTGGGCAACAAGGCAAACGCCGCCTGATAGCAGTCAGACCAACCAGTACAAGGGGCCCATCACGGGCCCTTTTCGTTGCCTGCCGAGCAACCGCATATCATCCCACCGACCAAGCCACTGATTTAAAACATATTAACTACTCACATCACGGATCTTGGCGAGCCGTCACAGAACGGTGACGTGTAAAAAAACAGCAATTGAAGCGCTGGTCAGATCTCATGTCAAATGGCTCCGCCTACTAAACTGGAGCATCACAAAAATGATAAAAATCAATAAATTGGTTCTGGCTGTTACCCTCACCCTCACTGCCACCCCCTTGCTGGCGGCCCACTGGACGTGTGGCGAGCACGTGCGCTTTGGTCTGCCCTCCGAATCGGATCAGAAGCTCTGTCGTGAAGGGTATGCCGTCGGCTACAACTACGACTACAAGGTGGCGGACTGGGTCTCCTACCGGATGACTGCCCAGAGCGCACAGGGCACAGTGCCGCGCAAGGATGCCTTCGCCGAGGACAGGGAGATCCCGGTTGCCTACCGCGCCACCCTCTCCGACTACAAGGGCTCGGGCTACGACCGTGGCCATCAGGCTCCGGCGGGAGACATGAAATCGAACAAGAACACCATGAAAGAGAGCTTCCTGCTGAGCAACATGACACCGCAGATCGGGGTGCTCAACCAGAAGGCGTGGCGCGTGCTGGAGGACAAGGTGAACAAGTGGGCGGTCTCCCGCAAGGATGTGCAGGTGATCACCGGCCCCATCTTTACCGGCTCTGAAGAGTCCATCGGTCAGGGTGTGGCGATCCCGAGTGCCTACTACAAGATCGTGATGGACCCGGCCAAACTGCAGGCCATCGCCTTTATCATGCCGCAGGAAGAGGTGCCCATCAGCCAGATCGCCGACTACCGGGTCTCGGTACGCGAGGTGGAGGAGCAGACCCAGCTCAACTTCTTCAGCGATATGCCCGAAGAGCAGCAAGAGACGCTGGAAGCCCGCGTCTCCCCGATGTGGAACTGAGCGCGAACACTCGCCAACAGATGGATTGAGACGCCATCTGTCTTGCATCGCAACAGAGGGAGGGGGAGTCACGCTCCCCCTGCCCTTTTCAGATGGCTGCTGACCCGTTGCGGCCACTTTTGCGGCCACAGGTGTGGCATAACCCGACGACCCGCCCCGACTCACAGTTTGCCGCACCGTTAACTGGTATATTGCCCTCTCTTTGGCACTAACAGACTGAATTGACGCACATTTGCCTCGTCGCATCGGCCCGCAAACCGGAGCCCACGGCGTGATTCAGCCCGACAGAGGACCTTTTGATGAAACAGACCCTTCTTGCCCTCACCCTCGGCGGCCTGCTGGCGCTCTCGCCCCTCGCCCTGCAAGCGGCCGAGAGCTCGATGCAGATGGAGCACGACCTCAATACCCTGGTCAGCAAACGCCAGGCGGTGGACATGCTGCTCGGCGAAGCGCTGCAGATCTACAAGTCGCCAGCCAAGATCTCCCACGCCGGTTTTACCGCCAAGATGCCGAGCAATATGGAGCTGGTGACCGAGCGGCTGCTGGCCGCCTACCAGCTGGAACCCTACCGCACGGACCTGCTCATCTCGGCGGCCAACGCCCAGATCTACAACGGCAACCTGAGCCGCGCCATCACCTTGCTGGAGCAGGCGCAAGCCGTCGCCCCCGATGATCTCGACATCAACAGCTATCTCGCCATCTGGCAGCTGGTAAAGGGTAACAAGGAGGCTTCCCGCAGCTATCTGGCGAAAGTGGCGGATCGCAACGGCGGCCGCGCCGCCGATCTGGAGGAGATCATCGCCCGGGTGCAGCGGATCACCGCCGCCCCGCTGCAGACCGAACTGACCGAGGATCAGGTCAAGGCCAGCAGGGAGGGCAAACGCGCCATCGTCACCCTGGGCTACGCCCTCAATCCCGACGGCAGCATGGACAAGATCCTGCTGGGCCGTCTGCAAACCACCCTTGATCTGGCCAAAGCCGACCCGGAAGCGCTGCTCATCCTGACCGGCGGCGTGCCCCAGAACCGCCAGACCGAGGGCAAGCTGATGGCTGACTGGCTGGCCAACCACGGCATCGACCGCAGCCGCCTGATTGAAGAGAACTACGCCACCAGCACGGTGGACAACGCCCTCTACAGCGCCTATGCCCTCGCCCGCCACCAGATTGACTATGCGGTGCTGGTAAGCTCCGCCAGCCATGTACGTCGCGGCCAGACGGTGCTGGAAATCGCCTGCGACCAGATTGGTCCGGCCAACATCAAGGTGGCGAGCGTCAGCTACCCCGACAAGCCCCTCGAGGAGCTGGCCACCCCGAGCGAGAGCGAGCTGCTCGGCATCTACCGCGACGCCCTGCGCACCTACGGCATGTGGAGCTACCGCTCCGCCCCGCTGATCGAGCGTTGATCGGCCATCAAAACGAAAAAGAGAGGGAGGCGTGATGCCTCCCTCTCTTTTTATTGACCGATGATTGGCCAAGCCGCGCCCGTTAGCTGACGATAAAGCCCTGCGAGGGGGCCGCTTTGGGATCATCACCGAAGCGGTTTGGCCCCTGCTGACCGTTGCAAACCATAAAGTAGATAAGCACCAGGGTGCCGATAATGGGGATAAGCCCGAGCAGCAGCCACCAAGCGCTGCGGTCGGTATCGTGCAGGCGACGGGCCGCCACCGCCAGCGATGGCAGCAGCACCGCCAGCGAATAGATGGAGCTGATCAGCTCCTTGTCGCCGCCAATCAGCTTGTCCACCATGCCCAGCAGCAGCATGACGATGACGTTGCACAGCACGAACATCCAGTATTCGGTGCGACGGGCCCGCCCGCTGAATACCGCATATTGCTTGAGGACCGAGATATACCAGTTCATTGCGCCTCCTGAGTGGCCTTTATGCCTATGAATAAAAAAGAGAGTCGATAAAACAAGTAGTTAAGAGCTTAGCGCGATCATCCCCCCGAGTCGACAATGATGCCCGAACGCCTCCCAAACTAATCAGCTGCGGCAATCATTGACCGACCGAGCCGGAAGATAATTTGCCCTGTAACAGGGAAAATCACCCCCATCAGCGCATCACTCTCGTCACAAGCAGGAAAATGGTGCTTAATAATCCATTAGCAATCGTATGGACTCAGCGTGAGGATAGCGGTAGATTCGGCGCCCAATCCTGAACAGGATCTGTGTCTCCCTCCCATAATGAATCCACTTATTCATTACTTCTCCTAACACAGGGATAGCCATGAGTATTACACGCAGAGATTTTCTCAACGGCGTTGCCATCACCATTGCGGCAGGCGTCGCCCCCATCAATCTGCTCAAGGCTGCCGAAGGCGGCAGCACGCTGGCGGATAAAACCCTGGCCTACCCGCCCGCCCTCACCGGCTTGCGCGGCAACCACCCGGGCTCCTTCGAACCGGCCCACAGCATCGCCCGCGATGGCAAACAGTATGACTTTGCCAATGTACCCCTTGAGGGAGAGTACGATCTGGTGATCGTCGGCGCCGGCATCAGCGGTCTGGCCGCCGCCTGCTTCTATCAGCAACTGCTCGGCGCGGATAAAAAGATCCTGCTGCTCGACAACCACGATGACTTCGGCGGCCACGCCAAGCGCAACGAGTTCACCACTCCCGATGGCCTGCGTCTGGGTTACGGCGGCAGTGAATCCCTGCAATCACCGCGTTCGGTCTACAGCCCGGTGGCGCTCGGTCTGCTCAAGGCGCTGGAGGTCAACATCGACGAGCTGGCCGCCGGTTTCCAGCAGACCTTCTATCCGGATCTGGGGCTCAGCCGCGGCGTCTATTTCGACGAGAAGCACTTTGGCGTCAACAAGATAGTGAACGGCGATCCGGGCCACAACGTAGCGGATGACATCCCCCGCGATCGCCTGAATGGCCGGCCACTGGCAGAATTTATCGGTGACTTCCCCCTCGATGATGCCGACAAGGCCGCCCTGTTGGCCCTGCACGAAGCGAAGATCGACTACCTGAGCGGCATGACCCGCGAGCAGCAGGACGAGTGGGTGACCCGCAACAGCTACACCACCTTCCTGCGCGATAAAGTGGGCCTCAGCGAACGGGCGATCACTTACTTCCAGCAGCGTACCAACGACTTCCAGGCCGTCGGCATCGACGCCACCGCCTGCGCCGATGCGCGCCTCTGCGCCTTGCCGGGTTTCGACGGCCTCAATCTGACGCCGCTGGATGCCGAGGAGCAGGCGGAGCTGGACGATCCCTACATCTTCCACTTCCCGGATGGCAACGCCGGTCTCACCCGCCTGATGGTGCGCAAACTCATCCCGCAGGTGGCGCCGGGTCACACCATGCAGGATGTGGTACTGGCCAAGTTTGACTACGGCAAGCTCGACCTGCCGGAGCACAAGGTGCAGCTGCGCCTTGGCAGTACGGCGTTGCAGGCGAAAAACGTGCGCCTCGCCGATGGCAAACTGGCGGTGGATGTCACCTACATCAAGGAGGGGAAACTGCATCGGGTACGGGCCAAGCAGTCGATCATGGCGGGCTACAACATGATGATCCCCTACATGGTGCCCGAGATGCCGGAGCCCCAGAAGGAGGCGCTGCGCCAGAACGCCAAGGCGCCGCTGGTCTACACCAAGGTGGTGATCAAAAACTGGCAAGCCTTCGTCAAGCTGGGGGTGCACGAGGTCTACTCCCCCGCCGCCCCCTACAGCCGGGTCAAGCTCGACTATCCGGTCAGCATGGGTGGCTACGAGCATCCCAAGAGCCCGGATCAGCCGATGTGCCTGCACATGGTCTATGTGCCGACCCTGCCGGGCAGTGGCCTCTCGGCCCGCGAGCAGTCCCGCAAGGGGCGCGCCATGATCCTCGGCATGCCGTTCGAGCAGCATGAGCAGATGATCCGCGAGCAGTTGCAGGGGATGCTCGGCAGCGCCGGTTTCAACCATGAGCAGGACATCCTCGCCATCACGGTCAACCGCTGGTCTCACGGTTACTCCTATGTCACCAACACCCTGTTTGATGACGAAGCGCAGTGCGAAAAATGGATTGAACTGGGTCGCCAGCCGATCGGCAACATCACCATCGCCAACTCGGATGCAGGCTGGAGCCCCTACGCCCACGCCGCCATCGACGAAGCGTGGCGCGCCGTCAACGAGCTGGTTGCCATGAGCAAGGGAGGTGCCCAATGAACCGCGCCCTGTCACTCACCGCCAGCGCCCTGTTGCTGGCCCTGCCTACCCTTGCCGCCAACGCAGCCCCCGCCATGTCGGCAGGGGAATACGTGGCCAAGCTCGGCGATTGCGCTGCCTGTCACACCAGCGAGACCAGCAAGCCGCTGGCGGGCGGCAAAGGGTTCCCGACCCCCATCGGCACCGTATTTGCCACCAACATCACCCCGGACAAGACCCACGGTATCGGCAACTACAGCCTGCCGGAGTTCATCAAGGTGATGCGTGAAGGGGTGGCCCGCGATGGCCATCGCCTCTATCCGGCCATGCCCTACACCGCCTACGCCAAGATGAGCGATAAGGATCTCGAAGATCTCTATCACTACCTGATGAAGGAGGTGCAACCACTGGCCATCGTCAACAAGGAGAGCGACATCCCCTGGCCCCTCAACATGCGCTGGCCGCTGATGGGCTGGAACTGGGTCTACCACGATGACAGCCGCTTCACCCCGGTCGCAGGCAAAAGCGAAGAGTGGAACCGTGGCGCCTATCTGGTGCAGGGTGCCGGTCACTGCGGCAGCTGCCACACTCCGCGCGGGCTTGGCATGCAGGAGAAAGCGCTGACCGAGGCGGATCCCGTCTACCTGAGCGGTGCGGCGCTGGATGGCTGGTATGCCCCCGATATTCGCGGCAGCCGTTACAGCAAGCAGGCGCTGATCGATCTGCTGAAAACCGGCCGCAGCCAGCATGAAGCGGTCGCGGGCCCCATGGGGGAAGTGATCACTCACAGCAGCCAGTATTTCAGCGACGCCGATCTGGCCAGCATCACCACCTATCTGACCGATCTGAAAGATGAACAGGTGGCGGAGAAAGGGGCCCGCGCCTACGCCAGTGCCAGCGGCAAGGCGGACTACGCCATGTATTGCTCCACCTGTCACGGGGTCAACGGCCAGGGCAATGACCACGTCATCCCCTCGCTGGTCAACAACCGCACCGTGCTGGCGAGCGATCCGTCGAGCCTGATCAACGTGCTGCTGCACGGCGCCGAAACCCCGGTCACCCACGGCCATCTCGGCTACCACATGCCGGGCTATGGCTGGACCATGGATGACGAGCGGCTCGCCGAGCTGGTCAACACCCTGCGCGCCTCCTGGGGCAATGAAGGCACCGCCGTCAAGGCGGCGGCGGTCAAGGCCCAGCGCGAGCTGCACGGCAAGGAGTAAGGGCTGTCAGCCCTCTCTTGGCCAAGTGCCATAAAAAACGGGCCTCCACTGGAGGCCCGTTTGCTATTGATGAACCACGTTCCGGTGCTTATCCCTTGCGGGATTTGGGCCCCGGCAGCGGCGCCGTTGGCTGGCGGTAATCGCCATAGGGGAAGATATTACGAAACCGCTGGGCCACCGGCTCGGGGATGGAGCGGGAGAAGATCAGCTTCACGCCATCGCCATCGCGCTGCCCCACAATGCGCCCACGCACCGTGTCGTGGCGCAGGATCTGCTTGGCGTGCTCAATAAAGGCGGGTGACACCTTGCCCTGCTTGACCACCACCTTGCCGGGGGCAAGGCGGATCTCGAACAGGGCGCCACGCCCCAGCTTCATCAACCACCAGATCAGCGCAATCGCTACGATCAAGGAAATCCAGGCCATCTTCATCCCTCCCAAGCTCTTGATATAAGGCAGTATAAGCGGCCGTGCGCTCCGATTGTTTGGCGCCGATCACAGCCCCCGTGTCAGCGCAATAGCGCCTCTTTGCTCAGCAATCCTTGCCCCAGCCCACCAGCGTCTCGCGATAGAGCGCCAGCAAGGCTTCATCGCGCACCGCCACCCCGACCTGCTGCGGACGATAGGCTGCCCAGTCATCGTGGGAGTGGCGCTTGCCATCGAACTTTTGCAGGGTGTGGCCGATGGCCGGGCCGCTGGTGATCACCCGTACCGGCCCTTCCCGCAGGGTAAAGAGGGTCGGGTCGATGACATAGGCGATGGCGGACGGGTCGTGAACGTGGCAACCGGAGAGCCCCAGCTTCTCGGAGTAGAAGCGCAGATAGAAGCGGCTCACATCCCACAGGAAGCGGCCCGGCTCCCCCGCCTTATCCCTGAGCTCATCCAGATAGGCGCTGCTGAAGAAGCTCTGCTGGGTCACGTCCAGCCCGATGATCACCACAGGCCAGTCGGCGGTAAAGACCCGGTCGGCGGCATCGGGATCGTCGTGGATATTGGCCTCGGCATAGGGGGTGACGTTGCCGCGATGGCCGTTGACGCCAAAGGCGCCTCCCATCACCACCACCTGTTTCACCAGCGAGACAATCTCGGGCGCCTGTTGTAGCGCCAGCGCCAGATTGGTCAGCGGGCCGATAGTGACGAGGGTGATCTCCCCCGGCGCGGCTTTCACCGCCTCGACTATGTACTGCCAAGCGGGGCGGGGATCCTGGGCTATGGTCACCTCCCCCGCCTCCATGTCGCCAAAGCCGCTCGGGCCGTGGACTATGGTGGTGGGGCCGACCGGCTCGCGCAGCAGCGGGGCGGCAGCACCTTTGGCCACATCCGCCTTCATGCCGTACTTCTGCTTGAGCCAGAGGGCGTTGCGGGTGCCATTGTCGATGGTGGCGTTACCAAAAACTGTGGTGATGGCGAGCAGCTCGATGGCGGGGTGGGCCTCGGCAAACAGGATAGCCATGGCATCGTCGATACCCGGGTCGGTATCCAGAATGATTTTATGGGTCATGAGAAATTCCTACGGTGACAAACCCTGCGACAAAAGGGAGAGTCTACCCGGCTGACGGCCCCATATCCCGGCATGGGATCACAGAGCGGGCCTTTGCTCCCGGCAGCGGGGGCGCTGCTAGCGACAATTAGCATAAAAAACGCGGCCCTGTTGCCAGCGCCGCGCCCTTTATCGTTGTTCGCTATCTGCTATCTGGCAGTGATCTGCCTGACTACGCCCCTCAGTGCTTGCGATGCCAGCGTGGTGAGGTGGATTTCTCTCCCCAGGGGGTGACGCAGGGGAGCAGCGCCCCTTCAATCACCATCTCGCTGCCCGCCAGCGCTTCGGCGATCTTCTGGTGCAGCACCCGCAGTACCTTGCCCTCGTGCTCGGCCAGAGAGTGGCCCGCGGCAAAGAACTCCGGCTGATATTGCAGTGCCAGCTTCTGGGCGAATTCGTAGGTGTTGAAGCAATCCGGCATCCGCTCAACCACATCTTCAAGCCGGGCCAACAAGCTGTTCAGTTCCCTGGTCATAGTGCTCTCTCCGTGTAGGTTAATAGCCAAAAACTACCCCTTATTAGATAAGTCACCAACGAGCAAACCACAAAAGTGTGGGGAGACACACAGTTCTCTCTTGCGTCCGGCTCATGGTGAACGGCAGACAGCTTGCCAGCTTTACATTCCGGTAACAAACAGCTAGATTTAGACCGACTAATCAGTCGGTCATTTTTCATGCGGAGAACAACATGGGTGCGGCGCAGCTTCAACACACTCCTGAGGATATCCTCGCCATCAAATTGTCCCTGCCGGATCAGCTGGCACGGCTCAAGCGGGCGAGTCTGGCTCACCCCATGCCTACCCTGGCCGAGCGCCGGGCGCAGCTGACCAAACTCAAACAGGCGTTGCTCGCCCACAAGGGGCAGCTGTGCAAGGCGCTGGCAGCAGATTATGGTCAGCGCAGCCACTACGACAGCCTGATCGCTGATGTGCTGCCCTGCATCATGCAGATCAACTACACCCAGAAGCGGCTCAAGCGCTGGATGCAGCCTCACCGCCGTCACACCGGCCTGCTGCTGGCCCCCGCCAAAGTAGAGGTGCACTTCCAGCCGCTCGGGGTGGTCGGCATTATCGTGCCGTGGAACTTTCCGGTGATGCTGAGCCTTGGCCCCCTCATCACCGCCATCGCGGCTGGCAACCGGGCGATGCTGAAACTCTCCGAGTTCACCCCCCATACCAATGCCGTGCTGCGCACCATGCTCACCAGCGTGTTTGACGAAAACGAGATCGCCATCATCGAGGGGGATGCCCAGATGGCGGCGGCATTCAGCTCACTGCCGTTCGATCACCTGCTCTTTACCGGCTCAACCATGGTGGGCAAGCTGGTGATGGCCGCCGCCGCTCCCCAGCTCACCCCCCTCACCCTTGAGCTGGGTGGCAAGAGCCCTTGTCTCATCGCCCCCGACATGCCGGTCGCCACCGCGGTCGAACGGATGATCTTCGGCAAGAGCCTCAACGCCGGGCAGATCTGCGTCGCCCCCGACTATGTGCTGCTGCCCCGCAGCGAGGTGGATAACTTTATCGCCGCCTATCGCCGCCACTTCAGCAAGCTCTACCCGCAGGGGCTCAATAGCGCCGACTACGGCGCCATCATCAACGACCGCCAGTATCAACGTCTCGTCAGCTGGCTCGATGAGGCCGAGCAGGCGGGTGCCCAGCTCCACCCCTGTGGCAGCCCGGCCCGCGATGACCAGCGTCGCCTGCTGGTGCCCCACCTGCTGACCGGGGTGCCGGGTCAGTGTCAGGTGATGCAGCAGGAGATCTTTGGCCCGCTGCTGCCACTCATTCCCTACGACACCCTGGAGGAGGCGCTCGCTTATGTGGCTGAGCGGCCCCGCCCGCTGGCCCTCTATCTGATGAGCTTCGACCCAGAGCTGCAGGCGCGAGTGACCCGGGAGACCCACTCCGGAGGCATGGCGATCAACGAGAGCCTGTTTCAGGTGGCGGCCGACGATGTGCCGTTTGGCGGCATCGGCGCCTCCGGCATGGGCCACTACCACGGCCACGAGGGGTTCCTCACCTTCTCCAAGGCAAAAACCGTGCTGACCCGCGGCAAGTTCACCACCGGCTCCCTGATCCATCCGCCCTACCACAGCTGGATCCAGAAGCTGATGATGGCCTTCTTCCTGCGCTGATGGATATGACCATGAACCAGGCTATCCCGCAGCCACAAACCATGACCGACAAGCGCCGCCAGATCCTGGATGCCGCCCTCGCCCTCTGCGCCGAAGATGGCCTGCAGGGGGCCGCCACCGCCCGTATCGCCAAGGCGGCCGGGGTGGCCAACGGCACTCTGTTCCACCACTTTCCGAGCAAGGAGGCGCTGATCCTCGCCCTCTATCAGGATGTAAAGACCCGGATGGGGAGCGCCATCCATGAAGCAGATCCCACCCTGCCGCTGTACGACCAGACCCGCCACTACTGGCAGCTGGCGATGGAGTGGATGCAGGCTAACCCCAATGAGCTCAAATTTGTGCTGGGCTTCTTTCACTCTCCGCTGTTGGCCAGACCGGCCCGCAGCCAGATCCTGAACGATGCCCTGCGCTTTCTGCCTGCCCTGCTGGCAAAGGGGCAGGCCAGCGGCGAGCTGATGCAAGCCCCCGCGCCACTGTTGCTGGAGGTGTGTCAGGGCCAGTTCCTCGCCTGCGCATCACTGTTTGTCGATCAACCGGAGCTGGGAGAGGACGACTACTGGCAAGCCAGTGCGTTCGCCCTCTTCTGGTCAGCCATCTCAGGAACCAATCCTCATGCGCCTTTCCATACCAACATGGACGTTTGAATCTGCGGCAGCCCTTGGCCGCCGCCTCTGGATCACCACTCTGCTCTGGGTGGTGGGTCGTACCCTCTGCCGCGCCGCCCGCACCGATGAGGCGGTACGCCGCGAATTGGCGCCGTTGCCGGACGGGCTGGCGATCCGCCTCGAAGTAGGCAGCATCGGCTACGCCATGAACATGCACAAGCAGGGTGGCCGCTGGTATCCCGGCGCGCCGGCCGCCCCTCATGCCACCATCCATCCGCTGCGGGTGCGCTTCAAACACCCCAATATCGCCTTTCGCGCCCTGAGTTTTCGGCTCGGGGTCAATCAGGCATTTGGCGAAAACCGGCTGCTGGTGGAGGGGGATCTGACCGTTGCCATGCATCTGGTGCGGGGGCTTGAGCAGTTGCAGTCCCTGATCCTGCCCGCTTTTATCGCGCGGCCGCTGCTGCGCCACTATCCCGCCCCGACCAACAAACTTGGCCGGGCTTGCAACATCTATCTGGGTCTGGTGACCGGCTAACGCGCAAGGAGCTTTGAAATGAGCCGCTATTACGATTTCTTCTGCCCGGTCAAACTGCTGGCCGGTGAACAGGCACTGGAGCAACTGGCCAGCGAGCTGGCCAGCCTGGGTGCCCGTCGCCCGCTGCTGCTGACCGACAAGGGGGTCAATGCCACCGGCCTTGCCACCCTGCTGGCCAATGTGCTGGCCGAGGGGGAGCTGCCGGTCGCCGCCATCTGGGACGAGATCCCGGCTGACTCTTCCACCGCCGTGGTGGAGCGGATCGCCAAACGCTATCGCGAGCTCGACTGCGACAGTCTGGTGGCACTGGGGGGCGGCTCGGTCATCGACACCGCCAAGGCAGTCAACATTCTCACTTCCATGGGGGGGGATCATCTGCTCGACTACTCGGGCGCCGGTTGCCTGACCCGTCCCCTCAAGCCGCTGGCGGTGGTGCCCACCACGGCGGGCACAGGATCAGAAGTGACATTGGTTGCAGTGATCAAGGATGAGGCGAGCGGGCGCAAGGTGCCCTTCACCTCCCCCTTCCTGCTGCCCCAGCTGGCGGTGCTCGACCCGCGCCTGACCCAGGGGCTGCCCCTCAATATCACCGCCGCCACTGCCATGGACGCCATGACCCACGCCATCGAGGCCTTTATCGGTACCGCCAAGAACCCGGTGAGCGATGCGCTGGCCCTGATGGCGGTGGAGAAGATCGCCAGCGCCCTGCCGCAAATCATCCACGACCCGCAAAACAAACAGCTGCGGCTGCAACTGGCGGAAGGCTCCACGCTGGCTGGCATGGCTTTTTCCAACTCCATGGTGGGGCTGGTGCACGCCCTCGGCCACAGTCTGGGAGCCCGCTGCCATCTGCCCCACGGGCTGTGCATGAACCTCTTTTTGCCGACCGTGCTCGACTACAACCGCCCCGAGGTGGATAGCGAGATGGCCCGGCTGCTGTTGCCGCTGGTGGGGGCAGAGCGCTTTGCTGCCACCCCGGCCCATCAGCGGGCGGAGGCGACCATCACAGCCATTCGCACCCTGCGCGACACCTTGTGGCAAGCGGTCAAGCTGCCGCGCACCATGAGCGAGGCAGGGGTAAGCGACCGCTCGCTACTGACCGAGATCCGCGATCTGGCGGTCAACGACGGTGCCCTGCTGTTCAATCGCAAGGATGCCGACCGTGAGCAGTTACTTACCCTGCTGGAGCGAGCCTGGACCTGATCCCGACCTCTTTGCCAACACTCTTATGCTGACACTAACGCGGTGCCCGACTCACCATCGGGCACCTTGATCTACATCGCGATATCGATGCGCCCTCTGTCAAAGGGGGATGATATTGACCACGGGCTCTCATTATCTGTTCTATACCTTGGCTAACAGTTATGTTGTGCCGAGAGACCCAACTTTATGCCAGAGGTGCCCACCATGAGCGACATCATCCATCAGGCCAACCAGCAGCAGTTCATCTGTATGGTGGAGGGTAAAGAGTCGAGACTGCGCTACCGGCGGCTCGATGCCAAGACCATCGACGCCTACAGCACCTTCGTGCCGCCCGAGCTGCGGGTGCAGGGGATTGCCGATCAGCTGGCGCGTGCCTTCTTCAACTGGACTCAGGCGGAGGGGCTCACTATAGTGCCGAGCTGCCGCTACATTGATGTCTGGTTACGCCGCAATGCCAACAACTGAACCTCTGAACTCCGCCCTCGAACAGCAATTCCAAGCCAAAACAGAAGCCCTGCTGCGGGCCGATCCGCAGCGGATGGCCTGCCTGCAAGCCGCGGCCGAGCTCAATCTGCCCGACTGGGCGCTGGGGGCCGGTTTTATCCGCAACCTCATCTGGGATCACCTTCACCACAAGGCGGTGCCCACCCCGCTCAACGATATCGACCTTATCTATCTCGATAAAACCGATCCGCAAGGGCTGGCCGAGGCGACGCATGAAGCCTGGCTGGCAAAGCGGCTGCCGGATCAGCAGTGGGAGGTGCGCAATCAGGCCCGCATGCACACTCGCCAGCTGGTGGCGCCATTTGCCAGCAGCCTTGAGGCGCTCAGCCACTGGGTCGAAGTGCCCACCTGCATCGGCGTGCGCCTGACCAAAGATGGCGAGTTCGAGTGGCTTGCCCCCTACGGCTTTGCCATCAACTGGTCGCTGCAAGTGAGTGCCAACCCCAAATGTCGCCAGGACAAACAGGTTTTTACCCAGCGCATCAAGGAGAAACGCTGGCAGGCTATCTGGCCTGACCTTCAGGTAAACTGGCCATAACCTGATTGCAATCTTTCGATAACCTTGGGCACACTAGGGGAAAAGCTGGTTGTAACTCAATGGGTTAAATAATGCGCGACTTCTTCTCTCTCGAACGCTGGCTACCGGGCCTCGCCGCCCTGCTGCATTACCAGCGCGCCTGGTTGATGCCAGATCTTCGCGCCGGACTCTCGGTGGCGGCCGTGGCGCTGCCCGTCGCCATCGCCTATGCCGAGCTTGCCGGAGTGGGTGCCATCGTCGGTCTCTACTCCTGCATCCTGCCCATGCTGGTCTACGCCCTGTTTGGCACCTCCCGACAGCTGATTGTCGGCCCCGATGCCGCCACCTGTGCGGTCATCGCCGCCGTGGTAACGCCGCTGGCTGCCGGAGATCCCACCCGCCACTGGCAACTGGTAATGACCATGACCGCCATGACCGGCTTCTGGTGCCTGATTGCCAGCCGCTTCAAGCTGGGAGTGCTGGCGGACTTTCTCTCCCGCCCGATCCTGATGGGGCTGCTCAACGGGGTGGCCATCACCATCATGGTGGGCCAGCTATCCAAGATTTTCGGCTTCACCTTTAGCGAGCGTTACCTCATCGAGCGGATCGCCAGCGGGGCTACCTATATTACCCAGACCCATCTGCCGACCCTGGCCATGAGTCTGGTGGCCCTGCTTACCCTGCTGCTGGCCAAACGCTACAAACCGGCATGGCCCTCCTCCATGGTGGCCATGGTGGTAACCGCTGCGCTGGTGTGGGGCTTTAATCTGGGCCAGTTTGATATCGCCACCCTGGGGGCGGTGGGCTCAGGTCTGCCTGCGTTCCAGATGCCGGAATTTCCCCCCGGTCTGATGCGGGAGCTGGTACTGCCTGCGCTTAACCTGGCCATGGTGAGCTTCGTCTCCATGATGCTGACCGCCCGCAGCTTTGCCGCCAAAAACGGTTATGAGATCGACGCGGACAAGGAATTTCGCGCCCTTGGCATGGCCAACCTCGCCTCCGCGGTCTCCCAGGGTTTCGCCATCAGCGGGGCGGATTCGCGCACTGCGGTCAACGACGCCAACGGCGGCAAGAGCCAGTTGGTCTCCATCATCGCCGCTGCGGTGATCGCCCTCATCACCTTCTATCTGACGGCGCCGCTCAAATACATTCCCACCGCCGCCCTCGGGGTGGTGCTGGTGATGGCCTCCCTGTCGCTCACCGATTTTCGCGGTCTCTGGGCACTACGCCACTCCGATCGATCCGCCTTCTGGCTGGCGCTGGTCACCTTTATCAGCGTGCTCACCATGGGGGTGATCCCGGGGATCACTCTCGCCGTGTTGCTGGGGCTGTTCCAGTTCCTGCGCAATGTGATGCGCCCCACCGACCAGCTGCTCGGCATGGATGACGAGGGGGTAGTGCGTACCCTGGGGGACAACGAGCAGGCCAAGGCGATCCCGGGTATTCTGCTCTATCGCTTCAACTCGCCGCTCACCTACTTCAATGCCCCCTACTTCAAGCGGCGAGTGCTGGCCTTGCTGGTGCAGGATCCACGAGCCCCCAAGTGTCTGGTGATCGATGCGGTCGCCTGCTTCACCCATCAGGACATCAGCGTGATGAGCATGGTGGGGGAGCTGCACAAGGAGCTGAAACGGCGCGGCATCCATATGGTGATGGCGGGTCGCCACGGCCAGATGACCCACTGGCTAAAGCAGGCGGGCGTGCGGGTGGGCGATGAAGGGATCATCCTCTGCCCCGACATGTATCAGGCGCTGCGCCTGACCCGCTGCTACCGCGAGCCGGTGTTCAAGGATGATGCGGTGGTGGAGAGCACCACAGATGCCATCCGCTCGAATTGGCCGCAAGATGATGCCCTGCCCGACTCGGCGCGCCTCACCCTGCCAAGCGAACAGGAGGCAGGCGCCACGCCTGCCTGATCCCTTGGCCTGCGCCCCTGGCCGGTGCAATCCTGCACAAGGATTGCACCGGCCTTGGCCTTGGTGTTAAATGCGCCCCCAGAGGGCACTTCCCCGTACCCTCCCAGCTGTTGGACATGCCATGCAATCTCAATCCCACGCAGGCCCGGGCACCCTCTTTGCGCTGACCTGGCCGCTCTTTATCGATCTCGCCCTGCACTTTCTGACCGGTGCCCTAAACACCTTCATGGTGGGTCACGTCTCCTATCAGGGAGTGGCGGCGCTGGCGGTCGGCAATCAGGTGTTCGATCTCGCCATCACATTGTTCAGCTTCGTCAGCATCGGCACCAGCGTGGTGATCACCCAGTATCTGGGGGCCGGCGATCGGGAGAAGAGTCGGGTGGTGATCCACACCGCCATCGGCTTCAACCTGCTGATCGGTCTGGTGGCCGCCATCGGTGTGATGGCGGGGGCCAGCACCATGCTGGCGCTGATGAACCTGCCTGCCAACCTGATGAGCGACGGGACGCTTTACTTGCAGATCATCGGTCTCTGCCTGTTACCGGAGGCCGCAGCCCTCTGTCTGGCGGCGACCCTGCGCGCTCACGGCCACACCCGTCAGGCGATGTATGTGACCCTCATCGTCAACCTCATCACCTTCGTCGGCAACCTGTTGCTGCTCTACGGCTGGTTCGGCCTGCCCCAGCTTGGCGTCGCCGGTGTCGCCATCAGCACGGTCGCGGGCCGCCTGATCGGCGTGGTGCTGCTGGTGTGGCTGGTAGCCCGCAAGACCGGCATTCGACTGGTGTTGCGTGATATCGTCCACCCCAGCCGGGAGATGCTGGGCAAGGTGCTCCATATCGGCCTGCCTGCTGCAGGGGAGAATCTCTCCTGGATGCTGCAGTTTATGGTGGTGACAGCCTTTGTCGGACTGCTGGGTGACAAGGCGCTGGCGACCCAATCCTACTTCTTCCAGATCTGCCTGTTTATCCTGCTGTTTGGCCTCTCTATCGGCCTTGGCAACGAGATCATCATCGGTCATCTGGCAGGTGCCAGGCAGTTCGATCGCGCCTATCAACAGCTGCTCAAGAGCCTCAAGCTCGGGCTGGCAGTCACCTGCGTCATCGCCGTGGCGGCTGCCCTCAATGGCCGTACCATCATCAGCCTCTTTACCGATGATGCCGACATCATCACCCAGGTGGCGCAACTGTTTCTTATCAGCCTTATCCTCGAGCCCGGCCGCACCTTCAATCTGGTGGTGATCAACGCCCTGCGGGCCACCGGGGATGCCCGTTTCCCCCTCTACATGGCGTTGCTCTCCATGTGGGGAATTGCCGTGCCACTCTCCTATTTCCTCGGTATCATGCAGGGTTATGGACTGGTCGGTATCTGGCTGGCGCTGGCCTGCGACGAGTGGGTGCGCGGTCTGGCCATGTTCTGGCGCTGGCGCAGTCGTCGCTGGCAAAACAAAATTCTTGTTGAAACAAAAGCGGAATCACAATGAAGAAGATAGGACTCTTGCTGGCTGCCATCCTGCTCAGCCCCCTGGCCATGGCGCAAACTGCCCCTGCCGCTCCCAAGGCTCAAGCCACCCAGACCTGGTATGTGGCCCCCATCGCCATCGATGAAACCAGCGACGCCCAGAAGGCGCTGACCAAGGACTTCATGGCCCAGATGATCAAGACCATCAAGATCAACGAGTACCAGACCGGCAAGGCGGTGGGCAACACCAAAAAGCCCAAGTGGCTGATCCGCACCAAGCTGATCCCCGCCAGCAACGAGCCGCTGGTCGGCAAGAAGCACCCGCAGGGTCTCACCTACGGCAAGGGCAATCCGACCCAGGAGATCGTCGGCGAGCTGCTGATGAACGGCACTGTGGTGGCCCACATCGGCCAAGGCTGGCGCGAGCCTATCGTCCCGGGCACGCCGGTGGCCGAAAAGCTCTCCATCGCCAACTATCGCTACGCCATCGGGGATCAGGCCAAGTCGGCGGATCTGGAGGAGCTGGCGGCCCAGATTGGCTTTGAGGCGGGCAAGGTGATCCACCGCGATGGCAAGCCGCTGCCCGAGAAGAAAAAGAAAAAAGAGCAGGCGGACGAAGATAAAGAGTAACGTTGCCTGCATCCATAAAAAGGGGCCACTCAGCCCCTTTTTTGATCCTGCACCCTCACGCCAACACTGCCCCTGTTGTGACTTGTCGCACAGTTTGGCTCACCATTCAGATTGATAAATCACTTATCTTGTTTTAATTCAACAAGTTATAAATATCCCGCCGAATACTCCAAATCATTGCCCCCAAATCCGATCAGGATCACATTTATCCCCGGCACTAAGGGGTAGCTTTGGTCTTACAGGCACAATCAAACGAAACCAAGGAGGCTCCATTACATGTTCCCAGAGTACAGAGAACTCATCTCGAAACTGAAGAGCAGTGATGTCCATTTCCAGAAGAAGTTTGACTTGCACAATGACCTGGATGCGGAGATTAGAAAGTTGGAAAAGCATCACGCCAGCGACTATAGCGCCGAGGTGAGAGATCTGAAAAAACAGAAACTCAAACTGAAAGAGGAGATATACGACATCCTCAAACAACATCCACAATAGATGCCTCGAAGAATATGCGGATAAGCAATTTATCCCCCAGCCCGGCCCACGCGCCGGGCTTTTTGTTGTTTCAGTCAATTAGTTGACACCCGAGCCTACCGATCTTGCCGGTAGTTTGTTACATTTTTCCCTTGGAATTCAGGGAATAACGGTGATGATAACATGAGCAGAAAACGATCTTTTTATCATCTCTTGCTGCTTTGCCTGTTCGCATTGAGCCACCCCCTGCAGGCTCAGGAGCCTGAACTGGAGCTGTGGCACTCCCAGCAGGCTGGTTACGTGATCGACGACGTGATCGCCCGCTTCAATCAGGAGGGGAACCACAGAGTACGGGTCACCCAGATTGAGCCGGGCAAGATCAAGGCGGATCTCCTGCTGGCAGCTCAGGCCAGGGGGCAGCCCGATCTGATGCTGATCCCCTCCGATTTTATCGGCCTCTATCGCCAGATGACCCTCGCTCCCCTCCCGGCCGAGTGGTTTTCCCCCGCGCTGATGGCCAGCGCCTTGCGTTATGTCACCCTGGATCGGCAACGCTGGGGCATGCCCATGATGCAGGGCAACCATCTGATGCTGTTTTACAACAAGGCGCTGGTCTCGACTCCGGTGACCCAATGGCAGCAACTGACAGCTATCACCCCGGCCCTCAAGGCCAAGGGGGTCTACCCCGTCAGCTGGCCCTATCACGACATGTACTACTTCGCCGCCTTTTTACACACCTTTGGCGGCTCGCCGGTGACCGAAGGGCACATCACCCTCGACAGCCCGGCCATGGTGCAGGCACTGGAGGCCTACCGCACCGTCGCCAGCGAACAGTGGGTCGATCCCGAGTGCGACTATGACACCGCCCTCACCCGCTTCAATGAGGGCAAGAGCGCCTACCTCATCAATGGGGACTGGGCGTTCAATGATCTGGTGAAGAACATGGGGGATAAGCTGGGTGTCGCCCTGCTGCCCCGCTGGCAAAGCCATCCCATGCACTCCATGAGCGGCGCCTACGTGATGGGAGCCTCCCGCTGGGCGATGGACGATGAGGATCGGCAACCCGTCATCAAGGCACTGATGGCCTTTATCCAGCGTCAGGATATTCAGCAGTTCATTTATCATCAGGGGGCACTGCTGCCGGTCAATCAGCAGGCTTTTACCGCCATCAGCCGCCGTCCCACGCCTCAGGAAAAAGTGCTGCTGGAACAGTTCACCCTCAGCACCCCCATGCCCTCCGACAGCGCCATGTCCATCGCCTGGCAAGCGATGGAGAAAGGGTTCGAGCGCTTTAAAGAAGGGATCAGTGCCGCCGACACCGCCCGCTATATGCAGCAGTTGGCCGATCAGCAGTACCGGCAGGTCAAAGCACCATGAAACATCGCACCTTTCGGCTCGGCCCGACCCTCATTATCATCCTGTTCACCGTCGCCTTGCTGCCGGCACTGCTGGCCAGCACTGTGCTGCTGATCCGCCAGCACCAGATCATCGCCCAGAGCGAGCAGTCACAGCTGGAGCGGGCCCTCACCAGCATGACCCGCGAGGCCCGCTTTCGCAGCGAGCTGATTGGCACCCAGCTCAATCAGCTCAGCCAGGATCGGGTACTCCATCAGGCCCTCGACAACTTTCTCTTCTCCAGCCATGCCCGGCTGGCGCTGGCCACCTTTGTCAAATCCAACAACCTGATCGCCTCGGCCTACCTCATCGATGACAAGGGGTTGGTGGTGGAGTACATCAATGGTCAGGCCTCCCACCTCGAGTCGAGCAACCTGATGCCGCAGTTGATGGCCTGGGGCAAGACCCGCGAGGCAAAACAGGGCAAGCATCTGCTGCTGCCCGTCGATGATCCCGTGCTGGTCGACGACATGGAGCAAAACCGCAGCGGCGGGCTGGCGCTGGTGGCCCCCATCTATCGCAACCACCAGCGCGCAGGGGTGATGCAGACTCCTTCCGGCTTCGTGATGGCCATCCTCCCCTGGCGGCAGATGGCCCAGTTGCTGGAGCCCTATCTCAAGGGGAGCGAATATCTGGTGATCTCCCAGGGCGAGAACCGTCTCTACGAAGGGGCTCACCAGAGCGCCAACGCCATGGATGACAGGGAGCCAAGCAAGATGGCGCAGCCCCTGGCTATTGGCTGGCCCCAGCTGGAGCAGGAGATCACCCCCACCATCACCCTCTACAGCTACAGCAATGACAGGGTCAGCGAGCTCAATAAATCCCAGCAGTTGCTGACCGTCAGCATCGCCGTCATGTTGCTGCTGGTGGCCATCGGCTGCGTCTGGCTCACTCGCTGGCTCACCCGACCGCTGCGCTCGCTGGCCGCGCTGGTGCGCAGCTATGGCAAGGGCAATTACCAGCAACGGCAGGCGCCGCTGCGCTTTGTGGAGTACGACGAGGTGCGCCAGCTGCTGCAAGAGATGGCCAGCACTATCTCGGATCAGGTGCGGGCGCTCTATCAGCAGAATGAACAGCTGCAGCAGGCCAATAGCGAGAAAGAGGCCTTCAACCAGCGGCTGCTCGGCTTCAACGACGAACTGGAGCAAGAGGTCGCCTCGCAAACGACCGCCCTGCGTTCGGCCCTGAGCCGGGAGGAGCGCAGCCGCCATATCCTGCAATCCTGGCTGCAGTTCGGTCTGCACCAGCAGCTGGATATCGATATTGCCGAGCTGGCCAGCTCCGCCCTGCTGCAGCTCTCGCAGCTCTATCCCGGCCACCGCTGGGGGCTGGTGATCCGCCGTGACGGGCATCCCCACTACTCCCTGACCCAAGGGGTCGATTCCCCCTTGCGGGATGCCCTGCAGGAGAAACTGACTCAACTGATGGATGAGGAGGTCAAACACTCCGAATGCCAGTGGGATAACGCACTCTGGAAGATCATGACCCTGCCCGGCAGCCAGAGCGGCGTGCTGTTTGGCTATCTGATGGTGAGCGCAGAAGGGCTGGAGTCCGAAGACAGGGCCATCTTGCGGCTGTTTGCCAAGCAGTTGGCGGTGGGCATCGAGGGGCGCCTCTTCACCGACGAGCTGGCGCGGGTCGCCCGCACCGACAACCTCACCGGGCTGCCCAACCGGCAGGCGTTCGAAGAGACCTTCCACCACTATCAAGCAGTGCTGGCGCGCCATCCGGAGCGTCACCTCGCCCTCTTCATGCTCGACCTCAACGGCCTCAAGCGCACCAACGACCAGTATGGGCACGAGGCAGGCGACGCTCTGCTGATCCAGATGGCTCGCCAGCTGCGCACCCTCTGCCGTCAGGATGAGAAGATTTTCCGCATCGGCGGCGACGAGTTCGTCCTGTTGGCGGAGGCGGATCACCTCGCCAGCCAGCAGCTGGCTGGCAGGTTGGAGGCAAGCCAGCAGCACGCCATCGTGCAGCATGGGGAGCACAGCTTCCCGCTGCGTTTTGCCATCGGCTGGAGCAGCAGCGACCAGACTCCGCTGGCGGAGCTGAGCCGGATGGCTGACGATGCCATGTATGCCAATAAGGCGCGCTTCTATCAGGGGCAGCGATAAAAAGCGGAGGTCTCTGGCGTTGGCGAGCCTTTCGCCAACGCCCTGATCAGCTCGCAAAAATGGTGCGCAACGCTAGACGCGGCGCGGACCATGACTAAGATAGGGGCTCTTGATGTCTCGATTTGGAAGGGAGTAGGAAATGGAGTTAGTACTTGGCCCGCTGGAAGCCCGCGTCATCGGCTGTCTGATTGAAAAAGAGATCTGCACCCCGGATCAATATCCCCTCTCCCTTAATGCACTGGTCAACGCTTGCAACCAGAAGAGCAACCGCGAGCCGGTGCTGGATCTCTCCGAGCTCGATATCCGCGCCGTGGTGGACGAGCTGATCCGCAAGCGGCTGGTGGTCAACACCGCCGGCTTCAACGCCCGGGTGCCCCGCTATCAGCACAGGTTCTGCAACACCGAATTTGGCGAGCTGAAATTCAGTGCCCAGGAGCTCGGTATCGTCTGCGAACTGCTGCTGCGCGGCCCGCAAACCCCGGGGGAGCTGCGCTCGCGCACCAACCGCCTCTGCAGCTTCGATGATGTCACCGAGGTGGATGCGGTACTGACCCAACTCATCGAGCGTGGCCCCTACGTGGTCAAGCTGCCGCGCGAGCCGGGCAAGCGCGAATCCCGCTACGCCCACCTGTTTAGCGGCGAAGTGGATATTCAGGCGATGATGGATGCAGCCCCCGCAGCGGCCTATGCCTCCCCTGCAGCCGACCGTCTGAGCGAGCTGGAGCAGGAGGTAAACGAGCTCAAGAGCCGTCTCGCCGCCATGGAAGCGCGGCTGGCCGCACTGGATGGTCAGGGCTGATCGCCTTTACCATCGCCAATCTCTATCAGGGAGCTGGGGCAGATGTCCCCGGCTCCCTGCGTTTTTTTATCGTGAGGACGTGCCCGTGATCACCCTGATTAAAGAGTCTGACCACCAGAAGATGCCCTGGAAAAACCAGCAGGGCACCACCAGCCAGATCCTTATCTCCCCCAAAGGGGCAAGCCTTGCCAAACTCGACTTTGACTATCGACTGAGCTCGGCCCCCATCAAGAGCGCGGGTCCCTTCTCCCCCTTTCCCGGCTATCAGCGCATTTTGCTGCCGGTGAGCGGGGCAGGCTTTGTGCTCAACGGCCACCCCTACGCCACCTTCGAGGCGGCGCACTTTAGCGGCGATGAGGAGACCCACTGCGAGTTGCTGAAAAAAGAGGTGACCGATCTGGGGCTTATCTACCATCCGGATCGCATCAGCGCCAACGTGCGGGTACTGAACCTCCCCTTCCCGCTGACCCTTACCCTCGAGCCAGAGAAGACCTACCTCTGTCACCTGCTGAGCGGCCAGCTGACCGTGCAGGGCAAAGAGGTGGCCATCAATGAGACGCTGGTGGTCACCGGGGAAGAGAGCATTCACTTCGAATGCCAGAAGAAGACCGCCATCGCCTTCTTTACCCTACAGGCCAAATAGCGCGAAAGTCGGCGGTGTGCAGCCATGTCATGCCACACCACACGCAAGCGACAGAGATGAAAAAGCCGGGTAATCCCGGCTTTTGCTATTCAGGCAACCGGCTCGATGCCGGTCACAACCTTAATTGACCTTGAAGGAGCCCTTCATCATGGCAAAGTGGCCGGGGAAGGAGCAGAAGAAGGTGAGATCCTTGCCCGCCAGACCGTCGGTCTTGAAGGTGACGCTGCTGCTCTCGCCGCCGCCGATCAGCTTGGTGTGAGCCAGTACACGGGGATCATCCTTGGGCAGATAGCCGTTTTCGGCCCCGGCGCTCATCCCGGCAGTCGCCACGGTCTGATAGTCGGCGGTGCTGGCCAGCACCCAGTTGTGGCCCATGGCGGTAGCAGGCAGCTTGCCGGTGTGGTTGAGGGTGACCGTCACCTCCTTGCAGGTGGCCGGCACGCTCATCTCTTTGAGGTTGTACTGCATGGCATCATTGCCTTCGATGACCAGTGCACACTCATCCGCCAGCACAGGGGCAGCCAGGGTACTCAGAAACAGCAGGGTAATCGCCTTTTTCATCATCTTCTCCTTTGATTGGCAATGGATGGCAACGACTTGGCGGATGCGGTTAACGCTTCGCAAAGATGCCG
>NZ_QAJD01000100.1:0-9878 GCF_003061465.1 Aeromonas sp. HMWF017 | reverse complement strand
CAATTGTCTTCAATCGGCTATGGCTTTTGGCCAAAGCTGCGGGCCAGGTCACCAGACGGTGATCTACTCGCCACTATCTCCCTCACGGATGGACGATACGACCCACTCCCGCCACAGGTTCAAAACTGTTTAATTTTTTCTGCCCTTTTCCCTCCGATTGCCCCTATCAGGGCTCGCCCGGCGGGCGCCCCTTGGCTAAGCTAGCGCCCCGATATGAACCTTCTCCAGATGAGAGCGCCGGATGATTGCGATAACCCCCGTGGCGGCCCTGCGCGGCCTGCTGCTGACCCTGCTGCTGGCGCTGGCCGGCTGCCAGCCAACCCCGCCAGCCCAAACCCGTATTCAGGGCAAGACCATGGGCACCTACTATGTGGTGACCGTGAGCGATAGCTACCCCGGTGGGGAGCCCGCCCTCAAAAGCGATGTTGAGAGCCTGCTGGCCCGGATGAACAAGGAGATCTCCACCTACGATCCGGGCTCGCTCATCTCCCGTTTCAATCAGGGGCCCGCCAATACCCCGTTTGCCATCCCGCCCGCCATGGCCATCATAGTCCAGCAAGGCATTGATGCCGGAAAGCTGACCAACGGCAAGCTGGATGTGACCGTGGGGCCTCTGGTCAATCTGTGGGGCTTTGGCCCGGACAAACGGCCGGTCAAGCGACCCGATGAGGCGGCCATCGCCGCCGCCCGCCACAAGGTGGGCATCGACAAGCTAACCCTGACCTCGCAGGGTGATCACTTCCTGCTCGAAAAAACGATCCCGGATCTCTATCTCGACCTATCCACTCTCGGCGAAGGGGCGGCATCGGATGAAATCGCCGCCCTGCTCGAGGGCAAGGGGGTACGCAACTACCTGATCGAAGTGGCCGGTGCGGTGCGCAGCAAGGGCAACAACAGCAAGGGCTCGCCATGGAAAGTGGCCATCGTCGAACCCTCCGATCAGCCGGGGGCGTTTTCCGATATCGTCATCCCCAACGGCATGGCGCTCAGCACCGCAGGCAGCTATCGCAACTACTACGAGCTGGATGGCCAGCGTTACTCCCATATCATCGACCCCGCCACCGGCCAGCCGGTCACCCACAAGCTGGTCTCCGCCAGCGTCATCACCCCGACCGCACTGGAGGCCGATGCCCTCGATACCGCGCTGATGGTGATGGGGCCTGAAGCGGGGATGGCATTTGCCAAACAGCACCAGCTGGCGGTCTATCTCATCATCAAGACCGAACAGGGGTTCAAGGCCGAGTACACGCCGCAATTTGCTCCCTATCTGGCAGAGAAAAAACGGTGAGTTCAAGGCCCTGGCAACAGGGCCTTTTTCTTTCACTCATCGCGGACAAAAGGCGGACAAACGGAGATGGTTCGCAATCGACAACTTGGCCAATTGCCTCTTCGGGCGCTTTGGTGGCACACTTTCTCCCATCAGCCCGTAGCGCCTCGACCCAGACAGATGCAGACACCTGAACAAGAACCAGAAAAAAAGAGCCCAGCCAAGCCACAACGCATTCTGATGGTCAATGAGCAGCGCTCGTTTCAGGTGATGATGAAGGCGATGCTGCTCAATCTGGGTATCAGCAACATCACCTACTCCAATACTGCAGAAGATGCGCGGCGCCGCTGCCAGAAGGGCAGTTTCGACATCTATCTCATCGATTACGATCTCGGGGTTGGCGAGAATGGCCGCCAGTTGCTCGAAAGCCTGCGCGACAAAGACCTGATCCCGCCCCAGAGCGTGGTGATCATGGTGAGTGGCGACAGCTCCCGCGCCATGGTACTGAGCGCGCTGGAAGCCGAGCCCGACGAATACCTGATGAAGCCTTTTTCACAGGAGCAGTTCTCGTTTCGCTTGAAGCGTGCCCTCGCCCGGCGCAACGCCCTGGCCAGCGTCTTTACCGCACTGGCCGATGACAATCTGGCAGCGCTCATTACCGCCTGTGCCGAGCGGGCCGATGCGGTGCCCCGTTTTGCCAACTACTGCCGCTGCCTGCAGGCCGATACCCACCTCAAGCTGGGTCAGGCGCAGGAGGCGCGCGCCCTGATGCGCCAGCTGCTGGCCGGGCAGGAGAACAGCTGGGCCCGCCTGACGCTGGGCAAGGCGTGCAACACCCTGGGGCTCCACGAAGAGGCGGTCAGCCATCTGCAGGCGACCCTCAAAAATACCCCGCTGATGGTGGAGGCTCACCTCTGGCTGGCGGAATCCCTGCTGGCCCTTGGCAATGACGAGCAGGCGCAGCAGGAGCTCAGACGGGCGGTGGATATCTCCCCCCAGTCGGTGCAACTCTCCCGTCGGCTGGCGGAGGTGTGCCTGCAGCGTCACGACTACGCCCAGGCCAAGGATGTGCTGATGTCGCTGATCGACCTGTCGCGCAACTCCATTCACCGCACGCCCCATTATCTGGGGGCCTATATCCAGACCCTGACCCTCTACGCCCTCAATAGCAACGACAGCTACCACATCGCCAACCTGCAAAAGCAGGTCAATTCTGCCCTGTCGCGCATCCGCGATTCGCTGATGATGTCGGAGTTCAACTACCCGGTGTTCGAGCAGATCTGTCAGGCCCGGGTGCAGATTGCGCTGGGGGAGCTGCTCAAGGGCAAGAAGATGCTCTATCGCGCCAACCAGAACTGGCTCGATGAGCCTGCCACCATGCCCCCCGCCCTGCTTGGCGAAACCATCCTCGCCCTCTACCAGCTCGGCGAGTTTGAATATGCCGAAAGCCTGCAAGGGCTGCTGGCGGAGGACGAAGATCGGCTGCTCACCACCTGCATTCAGGCAACCCGCGATGACAAGACGGTGCTGGAGCGGCGTCAGCGCTACCAGCAGCTCAACGATCTGGGGATCAAGGCCTATCAGAGCGGCGAGCTGGAGCAGGCCCTCGGTCATTTTCGCGAGGCCCTGCGCCGCGCCCCCGCCAATACTGGTGCGGCCCTCAACAAGATCCAGGTGCTGCTGCAGCTGATGCAGAAAAACCGCAAGAGTCCGGAATTTGGTGCCGAGTGCAAAGACACTCTGGACGTGCTCGACGGCATCCCCCTCAACCCGGCCCAGCAGGAGCGTTTTCGCAAGTTGCGTCAGGAGTTCAACCAGTTCAGCTAAGACCCCGCCGCGCCCCCTTTTCCCCGCCTATGCTGAAACCAGTTCGGCAATGCGAGGGAAACGAAGATGGCGATGTGTCGTTATCTGGTGGCCGATGGCCGCCACTGCAGTGAAGAGGCTGGCGAGCACGATCTCTGCCACTGGCATGATCCCCACCATACCCATCAGGAAGCCCACACCGCCGAGGCGCTTGAACAGTACGTTCGCGCAGGCGGACTCTGCCACGGCCTGCAGCTGTCACGGGCCAATCTGGCGGGCCTCAATCTGGTCAACAAGGAGTCCGATCAGGGATTTTTGCTGGAGCAGTGCAACCTCTATCGCGCCACCCTGCGCGGTGGTCACCTCTACGGCCTGCGCATGAAGGGCGGCAGCCTGATGAAAGCCGATCTCAGTGATGCCAACCTCCAGTGCGCCACCCTCGATGACGTCAACCTGCTCGGCATCCGCTGGCACAACACCCGGCTCGACAACATGCAGACCGGCAAACGGGTGATGCAGGATCGCAAGGGGCGCCGCGAACGGGATCCCAAACAGGCGCGCATCTGGTTCAAGGAGGCAGAAGAGACCTACCGGGATCTGCGCAAAGCCTCCGAGGCGCAGGGGATCTTCACCATGTCCGGCAACTATATCCAGCAGGAGCTCACCATGCGCCGCCTGCAACTGCCGTTCTGGTCGACCCAGCGCTTCACCTCCTGGGTGGTCGATCTCTTCTGCGGCTATGGCGAGGCCCCGATGCGGGTGGTGCTCTTCTCGTTGCTGCTCATCTTTATCTGCAGCATTTTTTACTTCTTCTGCGGACTGCATTTTCAGGGCGAGCACCTCATCTACCAGCCCGGTGCCCCTCTCGAGCAAAATGCCATCTTCCTGCTCGAATGCCTCTACTACAGCGTGGTCACCTTCACCACATTGGGGTACGGCGACTTCACTCCGGTCGGGCTCTCCAGGATCTTTGCCGCCTTCGAAGCCTTCACCGGCAGCTTTACGCTGGCGCTGTTTGTGGTGGTATTCGTCAAAAAGATGACCCGCTGAAAACCTGTCCACGATCCTACTGCGAGGCTGTGATCAAGGCTCATGTGCTGCTCGGAATCCTCATGTATACATATACAATCCGGTTCCTGCGCTGCGCTTCACCTTGCTGACAGCCTCTCGCGACGGATCGTGAACAGGTTACCAAGCCGCTGCACCAGTCACAGCCCCCGAACTTGCATCCACCGCCGATTCCTAGTCCAATAGCCACTTATAAAAATGACATGAGCATCCCGGACATGAAGATCATCTCTTTCAATATCAACGGCCTGCGCGCCCGTTTGCACCAACTGCAAGCCATCATCGACAAGCACCAGCCCGATGTGATCGGCCTGCAGGAGATCAAGGTGCACGATGAAGCCTTCCCGCTGGCCGATGTGGAAGCCATGGGCTATCACGTAGAGTTTCACGGCCAGAAGGCCCACTACGGGGTCGCCATCATGAGCAAGCAGAAGCCGGTCAAGGTGGAGAAAGGCTTCCCCACCGATGATGAAGAGGCCCAGCGCCGGATGATCATGGCCACCTTCGAGCGCGAAGACGGCTCCCTCATCAAGGTGATGAACGGCTACTTCCCGCAGGGTGAAAGTCAGGATCATGAGACCAAGTTCCCGGCCAAGCAAAAGTTCTACGAGGATCTGCAGCACTACCTCGAGACCAACCACACCCCGGACGACCAGCTGGTGCTGATCGGGGATATGAATATCTCCCCCACCGATCTCGACATCGGCATCGGCGAGGCAAACCGCAAACGCTGGCTGCGGGATGGCAAATGCTCCTTCCTGCCCATCGAGCGCGAATGGATGGAGCGACTGAAAGGGTTTGGCCTGACCGACACCTTCCGCGCCGCCAATCCCACCGAGTGCGAGCGTTTCTCCTGGTTTGACTACCGCTCCAAGGGATTTGACGAGAACCGTGGCCTGCGCATCGACCTCATCATGGCCTCCGATGCTCTCAAGGACAAGGTGACCGAGACCGGCATCGACTACGAGCTGCGCGGTATCGAGAAACCCTCCGACCACGCCCCCATCTGGGCCTGCTTCGCCTGATGTAGCGCCGGATGCCGCAATGATATCGCCAATCTGTGAAGTGGCTCGCGGTTGCCTGCGATAAAAGGGCGTAGACAGCCTATCCAGACAAGGTGCCTCAGGGCACCTTCTTTTTGCAGCAAGGAGTGCCAGCAGTGACCCCAACTCACCTTCCTCTCTCCCCCGCCCGTTTTCTGGCCCTGCGCCTGCTGCCGGGGGAGGATCTTATCGCCGGATTGCGCACCCAAATGGCCCGACACGGCCTGCAGGCGGCCTGGATCACCGGGGCGGTCGGCAGCCTGACCCACGCCAACCTGCGCTATGCCGCCCAGCCCGATGGCACCCTGCTGGAGGGGGCCTTCGAGGTGATCGCCCTTGGCGGCACCCTGGATCCGGAGTGCGAACACCTGCATCTCTCCATCTCTGACAAACAGGGATTGATGCGCGGCGGCCACGTGCTGCCCGGTTGCCGGGTGCGCACCACCCTCGAACTGGTAGTCGGAGAGCTGGAGGCGTACCGTTTTGGCCGTGCCCCCTGCCCCCAATCCGGTTATGAAGAGCTGCTCATTACCCCCAGAACCTTGTGAGGATCACTATGTCCGTCAGTAAACTCTCCAGCTACAACCTAGCTTTTATGGTCATCTGCATCGCCATCAACATGGTGGCGGGACAGGCCGCTTCCATGCTCAAGCTGCCCATCTTCCTCGACTCCATCGGGACTGTGCTCTGCGCCATTCTGGCGGGCCCCTGGATGGCAGTCGCCACCGGTCTGCTCACCAACCTGCTGTGGGGACTGCTCACCGGCCCCATCGCCGCGGCCTTTGCCCCGGTCGCCATGATGATTGGCCTCAGTGCCGGTCTGCTGGCACGGGCCGGCTGGTTCAACAATCTGCCCAAGGTGGTAGTGAGCAGCGTGGTGATCACCCTGGCGCTCACCCTGGTGGCCATTCCCATCCGCTCCTACCTGTTTGGCGGCGCCACCGGCAGCGGTGCTGATTTCGTGGTGGCCTACCTGCACGCCATGGGTAGCGATCTGCAGGAGTCGGTCGCCGTCACCGTGCTGGGTACCAACCTGCTGGACAAGCTGCTGACCGTGCTGATCGCCTGGGGGCTGGTACGCCGCCTGCCGCAGCGCACCCTGCGCCACTTCCCGCAGATGGCTGCCGTGCGCTGATGCACCCGTTTACCTCCCTCGCACTCTGGCTCTGGTTTTCGGTCACGGCCAGCGTGCTGCCGCCCCCCTGGCTATGGGGCTGGAGCCTGCTGCCGCTACTTGCTCTGGTGCTGCTGCCGGGTGCCCGCGCCCGGCTCAAGCTGGTGCTGGCGGTAATGCTGCCGCTGGGGCTGGGGCTCTATCTGGTGCACGGCCCCTGGTTGCGGATCCTGCTCGGCATGCCAGCGGTTCCAGCCAGCGAAGCGTTTCCCATTCTGCCCCTTTGGTGCCGGCTGCTCGCCTGTCTGGCCAGCGCCCAGCTCTGGCTGTGGGCGGTCTCGACCGAGCGGTTTGTTCATGCGCTCTTTGCCAGCCGGCTGCCCATCGCCCTCTCCTACCTCTGCTGCGGCCCGCTGTTGCTCAAAGAGCAGCTTGGCCACCAGCTGCGCGCTATCATGGAGGCCCAGCTAGCCCGCGGCGTGCCCTTTGACGGCAATCCGCTGGCCCGGCTAAAGGCAACGCTCCCGCTGCTCTCGCCGCTGGTCGGGCAGGCATTGAGTGAGCTGGCCACCCGCAGCATGGCGCTGGATCTGCGCGGCTTTCGCAGCCAGCCGACACGCACCCGCATGACGGAGATCCCGCAGCAACGTTACGAGCCACTACTGCGCTATCTGTTGCTGTTGCTGGTAGTGCTGGAGATTGTCTGGAGGTGGTGGCCATGATCTCGCTGCAAGGGTTGACCATCGGCCACGCGGCCCACCCTGACCACTTTCAACTGGGCCCACTCGATATTGAGCTGAAAGAGGGCGAATGGCTGGCCATCCTGGGTGGCAATGGGGCAGGCAAATCCCTGCTGGCCCAGCTGCTGGCGGGGGGCTGGACCCAGCTGCACCTCGACACGCTGACGGGAGAGGGCGTCATTCTCGGGCAGCCCCATGATAGCGGCCAGCTCAATCACCATGCGGCTGTGCGTCAGTGGGTACAGCAATCCCCTTATCTGCAATTTTCCGGCTGCTGTTTTTCGGTCGCCGATGAGGTGGCGTTTGGCCCGGCCAATCTCGGGTTGCCGCCTGATGAGGTCAGCCGGCGGGTATCCGATGCCATGGCGCTCTGCAACTGCGAGGTGCTGGCAGCCCGCCATCCCCTCGATCTGTCGGGAGGTGAAGCCCAGCGCGTGGTGCAGGCCTGTGCCCTGGCGATGGCTCCCAAGCTCTTGATCCTCGATCAGGCTTTCAGCCGTCTGACCCCGGCGGCAACCCAAACCATGCTGCGGCAGATCCGCCGCTACAGCGAGGAAAACGGCTGCAGCGTCATCTTGCTGGAGCAGCGGCTTTTTCCGGCCGCTCACTTCTGCGAGCGATTCCTGCTGCTCGACCATGGCCGCCAGCTGGCCTGCGGTGAGCTGGGCGAGGTGCTGCCCCATCTGCCCGGGAGGGTTATCCTGCCGGACTCCCTGCGCGAGACGCTACAGGTGCGCGACCCGCGCCATCACCCCTACCCCTTGGCCATGTTGCGGGAGTTTTATGCTGAGCTTTGACCACCTCTGCTTCTCATGGGCACCGGACAATCCCTGCCTGCACGACATCACATTGCAAATTGCCAGTGGGGAACAGGTCGCCATCGTCGGGGATAACGGCGCAGGCAAGTCAACCCTGCTGCGACTGGCGGCGGGTCTGCTGGCCCCCACTTCGGGCACGGTGAGCTGGCAACAGCAGGCGCTCTGCAAGCAGCGGGCACTGGCCCGTGCCAGTCAAATCGGCTTTCTGTTTCAGGAGTCTGAGCGTCAGCTGTTTCACAGTCGGGTCGAGGATGAAATCGCCTTTGGCCTGCGCCTGCAGAAACTGCCGCGCGAGGAGATCCGGCTGCGGGTCGCCGCAGCTCTGGAAGAGTGCGAGCTGACAAAGTGGGCGGCCACCCATCCGCTCGATCTCGATACCGGTCAGCGGCGCATGGTGGCGGTGGCCTGCCTCCATGCCATGCAGCCCGCCTTGCTGCTGCTCGACGAACCGAGCCGGGATTTCGATCCCCATTGGCTTGCCATTCTTGAAAGCTGGCTGGCCAGCGAACGAGCTAAAGGCACCACCATAGTGGCCATCAGTCACGATGCCGAATTTGTCAGACGCAACTTCACCACCCTGATCGAGCTGAAAGCTGGCCATCTGGTTGTCCACGGCCCCACAGCCGAACTACTCTCTGCACTCAATGGCTATCACCAAGACGAGAAGAGCAGTGCCTTGCTGTTGGCTGCCATGGCCAGGGCTGAACATCCCCGATGAGTCCCGCCCATATCGGAAAAGTCAGACTTTTTCGTCAATCGGCAACCCTAATTGCCACTTTGAGAAGGTTGTGTTCAAGGTTGCCGCCCTATCATCTCCCATTCCAATCATAAAGAAGTTGTTTTTTTAATCATGAAGTTAATGATGTGTATGGAGAAACATGCTGAACGCAGCAGCCGAAATCGATCCAACAGGAGTGTGATGATGAAGGTGCCCAATGCCGGAAGAGAGGTTTACAAACGCAGCTTGCTGACCCTGGCGCTGATCAGCGGTCTGAGTGCCTGTGGCGGCGAGACGACCCAGACGGCACAGACCATGCCCGCCGTCCCTGTGGTGGTCGCCGAGGTCAAGCTGACCGATGTACCGCTCACCACCGAGATGGTGGGAGAGACCGCCGGTTTTCGCGAGATTGATGTGCGCTCCCGGGTCAGTGGCATCCTGCTCAAGCGCACTTATGTGGAAGGCCAGCCGGTTACCGCCGGTCAGGAGCTGTTTCTGATTGACCCGGAGCCCTACAAAGTGGCGCTGGAGCAGGCCAAAGGGACTTTGGCTCAGGAGCAGGCCCGTCTCAACAAGGCCCGTGCCGATCGGGATCGCATCATTCCCCTCTTCAAGCGTCAGGTGGTGAGCCGCAAGGACTATGACGACACCATCGCCAACTATGAAGCGGCCATCGCCAGCCATCAGGCCGCTCAGGCCAAGGTGAAAGAGGCGGAGCTCAACCTCAGCTACACCCAGGTGACCGCCCCCATCAACGGCATGGCGAGCAAGAGCTCCCAGTCTGAGGGGAGCCTTATCTCCACCAGCGGCGACAACGGCCTGCTCACTACCATCACCCAGTTTGATCCGCTCTACGTCAACTTCTCCTACTCGGAGCAGGATCGCCTCAACTTCGAAAACTCGGTAAAGAAAGGGGTGATTGAGGCGAAGGATGCCACCACCTGGCGCACCCATATCCGTCTGGCCGATGGCTCCCTCTATCCGGAGGCGGGCAAGCTCAACTTCTCCGACAACCGGGTCGATCCCCAGACCGGCACCATCCGTGCCCGCGCCATCTTCGACAACAAGGACGGCGTACTGCTGCCCGGCCAGTTTGTCCGCATGACCATCGATCTGGGCACCCGCAAAAATGCCATCGTGGTGCCGCCGCGCGCCATCGTCCAGTCCCAGGCTGACCGCATGGTGATGGTGGTCGATGCCGACAACAAGGTAGTGCCCCGTCCGGTGACCCTGGGCGCAGCGGTCGACTCCGGCGTGCTGATCGAGAGCGGCCTGCAGGCAGGTGAGCGCTATATCGTCGAAGG